>NZ_KE384548.1:964702-1146430 GCF_000426625.1 Psychrilyobacter atlanticus DSM 19335
ACTGTTACTGATTTTCCTGCTTCTATTTCCGGTAATGTTACTCCGGTTTTTATGTTTCCTGTTGCTCCTACTAAATTCGGCGCTGTCTGTCCATCAAAGAACTTTGAGTCTAATAGGTCTGTTAATACTGCGCCTACTACTTTTACACTTGAATTATTCGTTACCTTTATTGCATATGTTAATTTCTCATCTGCTTCGGCTATATCATTCGTATTTGCATCTGTTACTGTTTTTTCTACTAATAAATTTGTTTTAGCTGTTGCACTTTCTATTGCTGTCTTCGTAATATTTGAATCTTTCGTTGTACCTCCATATGATACCGTTGCCATATTATCTATTGTTTCTCCCGGTACTGTATTTAATGGATATATTGCTTTCAATTCAAAACTTACTGTTACTGATTTTCCTGCTTCTATTTCCGGTAATGTTACTCCGGTTTTTATGTTTCCTGTTGCTCCTACTAAATTCGTCGCTGTCTGTCCATCAAAGAACTTTGAGTCTAATAGGTCTGTTAATACTGCGCCTACTACTTTTACACTTGAATTATTCGTTACCTTTATTGCATATGTTAATTTCTCATCTGCTTCGGCTACATCATTCGTATTTGCATCTGTTACTGTTTTTTCTACTAATAAATTTATAATAGATAAACCCTTTACTGTTGCTGGTTCTGTTATAGGTGTTAATACTTTACTGTCAATAGTATTCGCATTAAATGTCGCAGGATATACTATCGTTCCAGCATTTAAATCATCTTGCGTTACTGTATGTGTTACTTCTGCTACTGCTTTTTCTCCCGGTAACAATACTGTTTTTGTTGGATCAATTAATTTAATCCCACCTGTATTGTCTTTATCTGTAATCTTAATATCTTTTAAAGTACCTGTACCAGTATTTTCTAGTGTCACTGTATAAGTTACAACATCTCCTACTTTGCTATATTCAGTAACAACTGATTTATCATCTTTATCTGTGATCGTTGGTGTATTACTTACTTTAAACTTATACGTTGCTGGAATTCCAGTAGCTATAGCTGTCGCACTCTTTCCTATTACGTTTCCATCTGGTTTTACAGCTCTAAAGTTTGCAGTATTTATTACCTTTCCATTATCCACATCATCTTGAGTTACTATATATTCTCCAGTTCCTATAGCTATTTCTCCATCTTCTTCTCCCTGTTTTGGTGGTAAAAGTATTGTTTTGTCCAATTGAACACCTGGTACCTTTAAATCTGAGATAGATACATCTTTTAATGTTTGAGTTCCCGTATTGGTTATACTGAATTTATATACAATTATATCTCCTGCTTTTGTATAGTTTTCTTTTGTCTTTGTATAGTCTTCTCCATCCTTTATATGATCTATTCTTTTAGTTACTTCCAATCCCTCAACTATATTTGCGTATACTGTTGCTTCTGCAGCTGCATAAAGATATTCTTTAGGGTCGCTGCCTTTTTTTGTCGCCTCTACCGCTGCAGTTCTTACTATACTCCCTTTATCTATATCGCCTTGTGTTATACTTCCTTCTATACTCGAATCAAGAACTGTTTTAGTTCCATATGTTACAACACTCTGACCAGCTTTAAGTTCGTCCCATGTGCTTTGTACAAGTCCGATATCAGATTCTCCTGCATTATCTGATATATCTATACCATCCTTCAATTTGATATTGGTAAGAGTTTCCCCCCCTGTATTTGTTATTGTTATTTTATATTTAACGGTATCTCCTAATTTATAGTTATTTCCACTAACAACCTCTTTCTTTATGTCTAATTTATAATCATTTGTCGGTATAGTTCCTCTGACTATAGGGTTACGAAATTTATGTTCATTCATCCATTGCCCTGTTGATGAAGTAAATCCAAAATAAACGTATCTCCCTCCTAAATATTCCCCTACAATATCTCCAAAGTAAGTATCTGTATAAGTTTTTATTCCATCCCTAAAAGTATATTTAAATGTTTTAGACGAAGCATCCCAATCAAAGGTAACCTTATGCCACTCTCCATCTTCCATTTCATCTATTTCTTTATAAGATGTTCCACCTTTAATTCCAGAATTTCTAGTAGTTCCAATTTCTCCCTCAGCTATAAAAGCAATATGGTCCTTTATTAAATCCCCCATTATATCACTAGGGCATTGTGGGTCATAATTAGGATTTGTATAAGTATCAAATTTAACTCCAAAGGATTTTTCAAATTTTCCTCCTAAGTCGTTTCTACCACCATAACCTATATTTTGTCCATTTCTAGCATAGTTCATATCTTTATAATCCGAAGATTTAAAAGCAAAGGCCATTCCATCTGCTCCTATATCAATGTTTCCATTTACATCAACATATGATGAATCCGTACTACGGTTGGGATATTGAGTCTCATAATCTTTAAGACTCATCGTTTTCCTGTTCCCCAAATATATCTCATATTCAAAATGAAAATCTTCATTTAAATCAAACATATTCCGTGACCAGACTGCACCGACTTTATACCCTTCATCAGGGGTTATCCTTACCTCACTTCCACTTTTTACCGCATCTTCATAGTATAGAAAATTACTGTAGTTTCCATTAACCTCTTTCCCCCATAATGACATTGATATAACTAATAAAAACAATAAAACTATTTTCTTCATCTTTCCTTCTCCCCTAGTAAACTTAATATTTTATTCTATATCTATTTTAAATTCATAATTCCAAAGATTAAAAAATCCTTAATGTAACCTAAAAAATAAGCTAACAACCGTTATTTTATATAAAAAAATACAGATCCCGTAAGATCTGCAACTGGCTGCCATTTTAAAGGCCCTTTAGTTTTGCGTCACAGGATTTCTCCTGTTTTGCCAAAAATTATATTTTTTATTCTTTAAAAATTAAAAATTCCTTAAACAACCTAAAAATAAGCTAACAACTGTTTTTTTTCATAAAAAAATACAGATCTCGTAAGATCTGCAACTGGCTGCCATTTTAAAGGCCCTTTAGTTTTGCGTCACAGAGTTTCCTCTGCTTTGCCAAAAATGATATTTTTTATTTTTCCACCTAATAGGATAACATTTTCTATATATATTTTCAAGATTTTTATGAAAAATGTATGTATTATTTAGAAATAAAAAAAATGAATTCTATATTTTATAGAACTCATTCTTTTCATTATATTTTAAACAGTCTCTATCGCAGGATAAAATCCACCTCATCCTCTTCTTTTCCTACTATCTTTATTAAAAGTTTATCCGGAACTCCTATAATAGTCTGCCCAGATCTCTCTATCCACCCCTGCTTGACACATAACTTCCTCGGTGAATACGAAGAAGTTACCCTTATCTTATTATCTTTTAATTTTATTCCTACTCCTCCAATATCTGTATCAACATAGAATTCCTTCTCTGCTTTTTGGAGTTTATATGTGTATTTCAATTGATTATTTACATATATTTCAGCTCTCTCTGCCTTAGTTTCCTTAATTTTATGGACATTCATGCCTAAAGTCAAAAAAATCCCTATGATCAATCCATAGATTATCAGATCTCCCCTTTTAAAATACATCTTATTCTCCTATTTTTTCACCCATATAAACCTTAGTTTCATAGCCATTTTTTGTATTCTTTAAAATATCATCATCTATCCTAACCTTACCTTTTTCAAACAACAACAGTACCGAAGATCCACCAAAGGTAAAGTACCCCTTTTCCTCTCCTTTTTTTATATCGCTATTAGGAGTATAGGTCTGTTCAATTCCTCCTACCATGGTAGCTCCTATCTCTGAAATCAAAATATCCCCATATTCACTGGTTTTCAGTGTAGTCAATTCTCTCTTATTTTCACAGAATACTCCAAAATTATCTTTTATTGCATAGGGGGATACAGAATAATAATATCCATCTATTTTATTTCTACTGCCAATTTCTCCAGCAGCAGGAAAATGATATCTATGATAATCTGCAGGGGCTAACCTTACAACTATCATACTTCCACCCCTGTATTTTTCCCACAACTCTTTATTATTCAGATATTTTTCTAAACAAAATTCAGTCCCTTTCACAAAGAATTTATCCCAATCATTGATCTCTTGAAATCCTATTGCCTTTCCATCAGCAGGAGAAACCAATCCATCCTCTATTTTTCTTGCATTGGGCTTTAGCTTTCTGTAAAAAAAATCATTAAATGAAGTAAATTCTCCTACTTTCTTTTGAGATTCACTCATATCTATATGATTATCCCTCACAAAATCTTCTATCTTATTGATTGAAGTTTTTTGATCCATCAATTTCCCATAAAAAGAAGACAAACATTTTCTCTTTACCAGCAATTCCAAAGGTAGTTTCCCAAATGGATTATGGTATAAAAATTTTAAAAAACTTTCTCCCGGGACATTTTCAACCAATATCTTATTTGTTTTTCTATCTATATATTCAATCTTATCTAATTTCATATTTTATCTCTCCTATCAACTCTTAGTTTTTAATGGTTATCTCATATATTATATCATAAAAACACATGTATTTAAAAAATATTACATTTCATATGAATTTTATAGTGATCTTTATCTTTTTTATTTTTAAATAACTTATATTATCAAATTCAATTCAATATTTAAAAGATTATTTAATCAATTTTATGTTTTTTAACCAAATAAAAATTCATTTTTTCAGAGCCAATTTAAACCTAAAAAAATATAATATAGACTATAAAGTCAATACGTTATATAAATATTTTTTTTACTCCCTGTAATTTTTTCTTTAATTATATTAAAAAATATAATTACATTTTTATATTATTTTATCATTGCTTTATTCTTACAAAAATGTTACAATCTTTTGTAAAAACTTAAATTTCAATTAAAAAATAATTAAAAAAACTAACTTAAATAGGGGGAATCATTTATGAAAAAAATAATAGTAAGTCTATTAGTAGGTTTAACTGTCTCAGCCAATGTCTTTGCCATATCAATATCACCTAAGATAATCGAAGCTAAATTAGTTAATCAAGAAGTATTCAAGGAAATCAGGGTAAAAAATGATACCAATACTCCAAAGAGATATAAAGTATCCATAATCAAACCTATTAATATTGGTTCTGATGATTATTATATCGGGAATCATATAGAATTTTATCCTCCCATACTAAACTTAAAACCCAATGACACTAAATCAATAAAATTACTTATAGAAGACTTTAAAGACCTTCAAGATGGTGAATATAGATGTTATTTATCCCTCGATGAAATAACACCTTCAAATGCAAAGGGAATATCCATAAGGATAAATTTGAACTCTGCCATCTATGCCAATAAGGGAAAATTAAATAAAAGTCTCGAAATTAATGACTTTAAAATTAATGATACCCACGTCCAAGGAGTCATAGAAAATAAGGGGAATACGTCACTAAAGATCATAGCAAGATATCTAATGGATGACGGGACTACAGTCGATCATGAGTTTTTTATTGGAAGAAAGGGAAATCACGACCTTAAGTATAATGGAAAAAATAAGGTTGTTCAAGTGGATTTACTGGACAGGGACACTAAGAAACATATAAAAACATTAAAAATTTAAAATAGGAGGAAAATTTATGAAAAAATTATTATTAGGAGCGTTACTGGTTGTGGGGTCGATAAGTTATGGAGAAGCCACTGCTTCGACAGAGGTAAAAATTACAGCAAATGTTGTGGCAACAGGTTCAATAGAAGTTCGACAGGGTGACGCAAAAGTAACAGACCTTGTCTATGATGGTACTGAAGAAGTACTCAATGTTGTATTTACAAGTACCAATAAGACTACATTACAGACAATAACCGCAAAGGATATTACCATGAAGAATGGTGATGAAAATGAACAGTTTTTAATATCTGTCAATGCGAATAATAGCTCAGTAACTCTAGAAAAACAAGATCTCACAAAAGTAGATGATGGAAACTTTAATGGAACACTTATTGTTAAGGCTACATATCAATAAAAATTTAATGGGGTACCTAGTATCCCATTATTTATATTCAAGTTATATTTTATAAACAAATAAAATTACACTCTGGTATTTTAAACATTGTAACAAGGAGAGATCGATGAAAAAAAGAATTTTAATTGTGGCTTTATTTATTTTTAGCTGCCTTACCTATTCCAATGAAGAAATCCCCTTAACTCTTAAGGTTAAATCCTATGAACAGGGGTTTTTTAAAGTTATTAAATCAGACAGCAATAAAATATATCTGAGTTTTTCAAAATTCTTGTCGGTCATTGAAAGCAATGGATATACAAATAATAATGGGTTGCTTAAGGCAGAGGTGAACAGCAGCGATTTTATCATTGTTGATACGAATAAACAGACGATCTTATTTAATAATAATAAACAAAATTTCTTAAAAGAAGACCTTATGACTATCAACAAGGATATATATATATCCACCGATATATTGGGAATTCTGGGAGAAGTTAAATACGATGAAAATTCACTGACCCTTGAATTACAGCCGAACTTTGAATTAAAATATGAAACTATGAATCTTATATACAATAAGAGAACTAATCTGGAAAATAATAATAATAAACCAAAAAAACTGAGAGGCAGAACAATATTTATAGAAAATAAAATATTTACCCTAGGAAGGTTAAAACTTAACTATGAAAATTCAGATTTGGGAAATGGTTTCGACAACGATACCCTGTCAATTGATTATACAAATAGATTATTATATGGAAATTTTAACACCTCATTGGATCTTACCGATGGAGTAGATTGGGATACCTGGAATCTTAAATATGATAAATCATTTTTACCTTTTTTAAAAAATAAAGAACTAATCTTTGGGGACAGCTACACTCAAAATGACAACCTGTCCAACCATGAAATAAGGGGAATAAGTCTTAAATCTGCTAAATTTACCACACAATATGGGAAAACCGATATAACAGGTTATAGCAACAATGGGAATATAGTTGAGTTGTATAAAAATAATCGACTTTATGAATATCAAAAAGTTAAAAATGGGAAATATATTTTTAAAGATATAGACGTATCCAGTGATACAGATCTCAAAGTAAGAATATATGATGAGAATAATAACTATACAGAAGAATTTATTACGGTAAAATCATTTGCCGAGATACAGGAAAAAGGACAATGGGACTATCAGTTTAACTATGGAGAAAACCGGGACATCGATCAAGATCAGCTCGATCTCAGATTATTATATGGTGTTGCTAACAGACTTACTGTAGGGGGAGGATATCACCAGCTGGCAAATAGATACATCCCGAAAGATGAAAATAAATTTATTGAAGGTATAGGAATCTGCAGGTTATCAACTAAGATACTTCCAACCACTGCTAAGGCAACCTACCAGCAAAACTTAAAAACCGAAAAGATAAATAAATTTATAGAAATAAAAAGTGAACTTTTGGGGCACGATATAACCATTGAAAGCAGAGATTATGAATATCTACTGGAAGACTATTATAAAAAAATAAGTCTCAGAGCAAACAACAGGATAGGAGACTATTCCTACCGCCTTGAAACAACGAAAGAATATTACGATCTCTATAAGATAAATGAATTAGATGTTCAGGCTACAAGGTATTTCGACAGATCCTATATAGAGATTGGAAGTGATTATGAGGAATATGACGGCAGAGATATCAATAAAACCACATTGAATTTAAAAATTTCAAAGTCATTTACTGAATTGACAGCTATTTTAGAAGCTTCCAACACCTGGAAAAATAATAGAAAAGATGAAAAAGAAGTCGGCCTGAGGATACAAAATTACTCTTCTGATTCCCCACTGGAATATAGTTTGTTTTCCAATACGGACCTGAATAAAAAGTATGAAGTAGGACTTGAAATTTCATATGACCTATACAGCGGCATTACCGGACTGTTTAATATGATCGGGGATGACGGTAAGGATCATTCTACAGTAGGAGTAAGGATTGAAAAAACAGTTATCCTCGAAAAACCACTGGCCAACACCAAATCCACCAATATTGAAAACAGCTGGATCTATGGAAAGGTTTTTAAAGATAATAATGGAAACGGTATTATGGATCCGGGAGAAGAACCCATGGAAGGATTCATAAAGGTCAATGGTAAAAAATACATTGTCAATAAAAAAGGTGAGTATCTCATAGATAATGTAAGCGACTATGATTATACTACCTTAGATCTATCCCGGTATAAAATAAACCATATGTACAGAGTTAAGGACGAACAAATCAATGTCTATGGAAAGTCCGGAGCAGGATTGAAATTGGATATTCCTGTAAAAAGAATTATGAGTATAAGTGGTGAGGTAGTTACAAATAATATGTCGTTATTAAAGGATACCTATGTGCAGCTCTTAAAAGGTAATAAAATTGTCAAAGAGGTCAAAGTTGATTGGGATGGTTTCTATATGTTCGAAGAGATAACAGCCTATAATTATGATTTAAAAGTTGTATATAAAGGTTTGGAAAAATATGAAATCGACAGGAATGTTCTTAAACTGGATATCCACAATAAATCTTATATAGATAATATTACTTTTAAAATTATGGGAGAGGAGGAAAATAATGAAGAGACTAATTATAATGTTATTCTTAGTTGTAACTAGTATTTCATTTAGTCGAAGGTATGAAGCAGTAGTCCTAAATGGTAAAAAAGAATATTCGGTATCTATGAAAATAGATTCACATGAGAGTCAGATCAATTATCATGAAACAGGATGGTATATAACAAATACCAGTAGAATTTTTAATAACGGATATAAAATTGACTATATAAAAATTGAAAAAGATGGAGATATAAAAAAAGGTATTGTTCCTATAAAGCTGGTAGTAAGTAGCAGTGACTCTGAAAACTTACTAAACGGCCCATTATTACAGGTTATTCAAGCCGAAATGTATTTTAGACTAGGAATCCCTGATAGACCAATAGCAGGAAGACAGGATCTACCATTAGGTCTGCAGCATTTTACCTTTATAAAAAATATCGATGAGGTTATCATAAAGCAGACTACGGAAATTAATTTAGGAACATTATATAGTGGAGAAGAACTCTCACAATCTCTCCTCTCAAGGAATAGGCTTATTCAGATAAAATATAACACATATGGTCCTGGAGGTTATGTCCCTATGATGGATATAGACGTCAGTGGTAGCGGAATCACTAAAAATCTAAAAATTACAGGAGGAAATTATGATTATATAAATAAAGAAATCATTCTTGTCAATCAAAGAACAAACTCCAATGATTCATTCAAAATAAATGGTACTTATACCGTTAATTTTAAAGATCCCGGCAATGGATATATAGATTTAAATACCTATAGAATTTCCGGAGAATATCCAAAAGACTATGGAATATACAAAGCTGTTGAAACTATCAATATAACATTGTATTAAAGAAATAAAAAAGATGATTTCTATAAAATATAGAAATCATCTTTTTTTATTTTTTTCCCCTCCATTTAAAAGGTCATTTCTATCTTTCTCTGTATATCTTGATTGAGAAGTTAAATGTGTTTCAAAGGGGGAAAAGATGAGGGAGAAAAAAATACTATGGATCATAACCTTTAACTTAATAATTATATTTTCCGAGATCTTATTCGGAATAATTTCAAATTCATTTGCATTAATAGCAGATGCACTGCATAATGCCGGAGATGTTATCGCCATAGTTATCACCTATATTGCATTAAAGTTAGGTACGAAACAGACCACCTTCAAATATACCTTTGGATTTTTACGATCTGAGATGATGGCAGCCTTTGTAAATACCCTATTTTTATCTATAACGATGATCTATATGATCTATCAGGCAGTCTATAGGTTTTTCAACCCGGAAATCATAGAACCACTCTACATGATAATTGTGGGAACCATTGCAGTAATTGCAAACGGCATCAGTGCTTATCTTCTAAACACTATGAACACCTCTACCCATACCCACCATGAGCATCATCACGAACATAGGGATGCAAACATTAAGTCAGCTTATCTACACATGCTCAGTGATGCACTCATCTCGGTAGGAGTAGTAACAGCCGGTATTTTTATTTATTTTTTTAGAATTTATTATATTGATTCTATTTTGACTATTGTTTTTTCACTCTATATCCTGCGTCATTCCTATCCATTATTAAAGAAAAGTTTTTTATCCCTCATGGATACGAATATTACAGATATCTCTCCCGAGGAATTAGATAAAGTCATTAAAATTGATGATAACATCATTGAATACCATGATTTACACATCTATAAACCCAGCTCAAAATATAATTTTATCTCATTTCATATAGTTTTAAAAAATAATAATTTAATTTTAAAGGAAATAGAGGAGATGACTGGTAAGATTAAACACAACTTAAAAAAATATGATTTTAATCACATACTGATCCAGGTAGATACAGACTCCCACATAAAACATAAAATTAATTGTGAATTAAAGGAGTAGCTTTATTTTGCCCCCTTAGCCCCTGTTGGGGCTTTTTTTATCAAAAAAATTGTCTAAACTGCAAAAAATGTGGTATTAAAATAGAGGAAATACTTTTTTATTAAAAACATTTAAATAAAATCATATTTATACAACATTTTTTTCTATTTCACCCCTCAAAATACGAACTTTCATAACAATAAATTGCACCTAACTTAAAAATATGATAAAATCATTTAAGTTTTTTTAACAATCACTTATTTCATTTTAAGGATATAGAAACTAATAAAAACATAAAAAATTTTGTGGTTAAAAGCAGCAGACACCACATCTTAAAAGATATAAAAAAATCTAAAACTAAATCAGGAGGATACAATGATTAAAATTGACTGGGATTATATTATGCAATTAACAACAGAACTTATGGAGATTCCAAGTCCCGGGGGGCTTACTTATGATGGGATAGAAAGGTGTAAAGAGGAATTTAAAAAATTCGGCCTCACTCCTTGTCTCACTAAAAAAGGAGCCCTAATCGCTCAAATGGATGGAGAGGAAAAGGGAGAAGTTACCATGATATCTGCTCACATCGATACTTTAGGAGCTATGGTAAAACAGATCAAGCCCAACGGTAAATTAATCATCAACAATATCGGAGGATTTTCATGGAACAGTGTCGAGGGAGAAAACCTTACTATCCATACTTCTAAAAAAGGAAATTACAGCGGATCTCTCCTACCTATAAAATCTTCCAGGCATACATATGGTGAGGAAGTTACTACCTTGGTTAGGGAGCAGGAAAATGTAGAGGTGAGGATCGATGAATTTACAGCTTCTAAAAAGGAAACAGAAGATTTAGGAATATCCATCGGAGATTTTGTTTCCTTTGATACAAGAACTATATTTACCTACAATGGATTTTTAAAATCTCGTTATATAGATGATAAAGTATGCATTGCCCAGTTATTCAGTTATATTAAATACCTCAAGGATAACAATATCAAACCTAAAAATAAGGTTTATTTTTATATTTCCAACTATGAAGAACTAGGCCATGGTGTATCTGTAATGCCAGAGGATGTAGACCAGTTTATTGCCCTGGATATAGGTTTGGTTTCTGACTATTCCAATGGGGATGAAAGAAAAGTTAATATTATAGCTAAAGACAGTAGAACCCCCTATGATTTTAAACTGAGACAAAAATTAGTGGATCTATGTGAAGAAAACCAGATAAAATATACTGTAGATGTGCATAACCGATATGGTTCAGATGCATCCATTGCAGCTACCCAGGGATTTGATGTGAATTTTTCATGTATAGGTCCCAGTGTCGATTCCAGTCACCACTATGAAAGAACTCATAAAGATGGAATAATTGAAACTATAAGGCTTTTAATAGCTGTTCTATAATTTTTAGGAGGAATATATTTGAAAATCCAAGATTTAACAGAAAGAATCATCGATAAACTCTCCTCTAATTTTGATATAAAAAAAAATGAAATATTAGATGGAATCCAATATGATTTTTCAGGTATTTATATAGAGGAAACCAATAAATATATCCTTTCAAAAGAAATGGTCTATGATTCATTTTCAAATAATGAAACAGTCCTTTGTAAAACATTTGCAGAAGATGAATTCTCAATGGATGTTGATACTTTAAAAACGTATATAATGAAAAATTTAAATTTTTTTAAGGGGGAAAAAGAAAATCAAATGAGCAGTATGATCACATTTGTTTATATAGGTGGTCACCTTTCAGATACAGATAGGAATAGTATAAAAAAATTTAAATTTCATAAAAGTTTTTTATTTGGAATAAAGGGCTGGATCAATACAAAAGTAATCTATATAGATATATTTAATAAAGAGATTATTACAAACAAGATGGGAAAGAAAGACATGGTATTTTTTAACAGTTTTTTAAATGATTAAAGGAGGAAATTCATGAATTCTGTATGGTTATTAGTTGTTACAATTCTTATTTTTATTGTAGCTTATACTGTCTATGGAAATTATCTTTATAAAAAATGGGGGATCGATCCATCGAGGAAAACCCCTGCTCACACTATGCGTGATGGTGTAGACTATGTCCCAGCCAAAGCTCCTGTTTTACTTGGACACCATTTTTCTTCTATTGCCGGTGCCGGTCCAATTGTAGGTCCTATCGCAGCAGCTATATTCGGGTGGGTTCCAGTTTTACTTTGGATCATAGTTGGAAGTATTTTCTTTGGAGGAGTACATGATATGGGATCATTATTTGCTTCCATTAGAAATAAAGGAAAATCCCTGGGAGAAGTTATCGGGATCTCAATGGGATCAAGAGGAAAAAAATTATTTGCAATATTTGCATGGCTTACCCTTATCCTGGTTGTAGCGGCATTTACTAATATCGTTGCAAATACATTTGTCGCTGTTCCCCAGGCTGCAACTGCATCCCTGTTGTTTATAATTTTAGCTATTGGATTTGGTTTCTTTGTATACAGAAAGGGGTTTAGTCTAGCTGTTGGTAGTATAATCGGTGTAATTGCTCTTATAGGTTGTATATTTTTAGGTAATGTTTTCCCTATCAGTCTGAGTAAAAATGTCTGGATGATTGTCTTACTTGGATATATATTTATAGCTTCAGTTACCCCTGTATGGATCCTATTACAGCCTAGAGATTACTTAAATTCATTCTTACTATACGGAATGTTAATCGGTGGGTTTGTAGGTATATTAATTATGAGACCGACTATTAAGCTGGCTGCTGTTACTTCATTTAATATCAATGGAAAGCTTTTATTTCCAATGTTATTTGTTACTGTAGCTTGTGGTGCAGTTTCTGGATTCCATTCCCTTGTAGGTTCAGGAACAACATCTAAACAATTAGACAATGAAAAAGATATTAAAGTTGTTGGATATGGTTCTATGCTGATTGAAGGAGTATTAGCCGTTATTGCTATAATAACAGTGGCTTATCTATCTAAAGGTAAATTTACTAGTCTTTTAGGAGCAGGAGGTCCTATCAATGTTTTCTCCGATGGTTTAGGTACTTTTATGACTTCTTTTGGAGTAGATTATAGTATAGGAAAAAGTTTTACCGCTTTGGCTATCTCTGCATTTGCATTGACATCTTTAGATACAGCTACAAGGCTGGCTCGTTTTATCTTCCAAGAGATGGCAGCTGATATAAAATCTCAGGATAATCCATTGACTAACAAATATACAGCTACACTTATAACTGTTTTAATAAGTGGTTTTCTAGGATTTAACGGTTGGACAACTATATGGCCAATTTTTGGGGCAGCAAATCAATTACTTTCAGCTCTGGCTCTTTTAGCAATAGCTGTATGGTTGAAAAAAATGGGTAAAGAATACAGGATGGCACTATTTCCTATGATCTTTATGTTTGCTGTCACATTAAGTGCATTAACTCTTATTATTAAAGCTAATTTAAACAACTATATACTCTTGGGATTTGCAGTAGCTCTATTTATTCTAGCAATCATCCTTATTATCGAAGCTAAAAAAGCTTTTGCCGATAAAACTGAAATTTTGGATATAGAAAATGACAGCGAGTAGCAAATGTTTTAATTAGAGATTCAAAAGGATGTAAAAATGAATATAAAAAATAAAATGAAATTAATAAAAGATATAAAATTATTTTTTCAGGGAGCCTTTAACTATAAACATATGTCTACAAATAAGATTGAAGAAGCTTTAACAGATGAAATTGATGAATTTTTATTTATTTGTTTTTCTGAAAACTTAGGAATTGAACTTCCAATTAACTATTATACCTTGGAATTACTACCATATTTAGGGGAAGAATTAGGTCTTTGGGAAGAAAAGATGATCGACAGAAAAAGTGTTTGGGAAGAAAAAGTTACAGAGTGTCCACTATAATTAATCTAAAAAAACGGGAGGTGAAACAATGAGTAAGATAATTTTTGTAGGAGGAAAGGGAGGAGTTGGAAAAACTACCTGTGCCTCCTCCCTGGCATGGAAATATTCTAAAAAACATAAAGTTTTATTAGTTTCCACAGACCCGGCACATTCAACCAGAGATCTTTTTGACATTCCTCCTAAAAGAAATGAAGATTTCTACACCTATTCTCAAAATTTACATATTTTGGAGATCGATGGGGAAAAAGAATCCGATATATACATCTCTAGGATAAAAAAACAATGTTGTGAGATGCTGAGTCCGGTTATTTTATGTGAGGTAGAAAAACAATTAGACACTGCCAGTATCTCTCCTGGAGCCTATGAATCTGCTATCTTTGAAAAAATGAGTCAGCTGATCTTGAAGAATAAAGAATATGATTATATAGTTTTTGACACTGCTCCTACAGGACACACTTTGAGGCTGATTACATTTCCTACATCTATGAATACATGGATGGAGAGTCTCATAAAAAAAAGAAAAAAAATTCTCATGTTAAAAAATATGAAGTTTAACAAGAAAAATAAATTTAGTAATGACAGGGTTTTAAATATCTTAGAATCCAGACATAGTTGGATATCCGATATCAGTAAGGTTCTCATGGATCCTTCCAGGGTCTCCTTTAACTTTGTTATGAATGCTGAAAAATTATCTTTCTTAGAAACAAAAAGAGCAGTTAAAACTTTAGATGAATATGGAATTAATATCGATAAAATTATTATCAACAGACTCCTCCCAAATTCTTCCGATCCATTCTGGCAGGGCAGAAAAGATAAGGAGAGTATGTTTGTTGATATGATCTTTCAAGATTTTAAAGAAAAAAACCTTATCCCTATTCCATATTTTTTAGAAGAAAATACCAAGATATTAGAAACCATTGGGAATTTAATAAAAAAAGCAACGTGACGTTGCATCCAGATAACCACAACTCAGGTTTTTATAATTTTTATTTTATAAACTTTATCTCAAAATCCTATATTTATTTAGTAAAATAGTAGCATTATGCCCCTTGCAGGTATAATTTCCTAGATAACAATAAAACAGAAAAAGACTCCCAGAAAAAATCTGAGAGTCTTTTTATTTAAATTCCTTTTAGAATTAAAATATTTTTCTATATATTTTTAGCTGTTGTTCCATAATATGCTGCTAAATAGATCTCTTTAATATCTTCTGAAGATGTATCTCTTGGATTTGTAAGGGTACAAGGGTCATTGAATGCATTTACACTCATTCTTTCAAGTATCCCTTTAAATTTATCTTCCGAAACATCAACTTCATCTATCTCTTTTAAAGATAGAGGGATTCCTACTTTTTTATTCATCTCTTTAATAGTAGCTACAATATCATCTACTTCTAGCATTTTTTCTATTTCGTTAAATCCATCTGTAGATTTTCTATTATATTCTATAACATATGGTAATAATACCGCATTTGCAAGTCCATGAGTTATTCCTAATTCTCCACCAATCTTATGTGCCATACTATGTACTATTCCTAAAGAAGCACTTGTGAAAGCCATTCCTGAAAGTGTAGACGCATTATGCATGTCCTCTCTTGCTTTTATGTCATTTCCATCTTTATAAGCAGATGTAAGACTTTCGAAAACCATCTTAATTGATTCCATAGATAGTGGTTTAGTATAACAAGTGGCAGCATTAGAAGTATATGATTCAATAGCATGAGTCATTACATCCATCCCTGTATTAGCAGTTATATGAGCCGGAGTTTTAGAAGGAATAATCGGATCTAAAATTGCAATATCTGGTGTAATCTCATAGGATACCAATGGATATTTAATCTTATTTACAGTGTCTGTTATTACAGAAAATGCAGTTATCTCCGAAGCTGTTCCACTTGTAGAAGGAATAGCTATAAATTTAGCTTTCTTTCTCAATGTTGGAAATTTACCTGCTACAAGGTCTTCAAATTTAGTTTCTGGATTTTCATAGTATACCCACATGATTTTAGCAGCATCCAGTGCAGATCCTCCACCAATTGCTATGATCCAATCAGGATTAAATTCAGCCATCTTTCTTCCACCGTCAACAACAGTGTCTATAGATGGATTTGGTTCTACACCATCTATTGTCATTACTTCCATTCCTGCTTTTTCAAGTTCCTCTTTGGCTTGGTTTAAGAAACCAAATCTTTTCATAGAATTACCACCAGTTACTAAAACTGCCTTCTTACCACTAATAGTCGATAAATATCCTAGTGTTCCCTCTCCAAATACAATATCCTTTGGAACTCTAAACCATTTTAAATCCATGATTAACCATCTCCTCTTAATTTTATAAAATCAAATAAATAATTACATCTAACTTAGTATTTTTCTTGAGAATAATTTAACAATTTCTTTCTACAGTTCAACTATACCACATTTTAAACTTTGTTACAAAAATAACAATCGTTTTTTATAAATTAATTTAACCTTATACTTAAAAGTACAAATTTAAGCTAATTTTAAAGTACAATGGTAGTAAAAAAATCGATAAATATACATTTCAAAATATTTTCTATACTCCTCTTTTTTTATATTTTTTTTGTCTCTTTAGACATAATATAAATATAATAAAATAATAAAAAAGGAACGTAACGTTGCATTCAAACAGAAATAGCCTGTATTTTATGACCTTCTATTTATTCAGTAATTTTAAAATTTCCTAGATAATAAAAAAATAAGCGTAGGATCATTCCTACGCTTACCCTCTATTTTATTGATATAATTTTATAAGTTCAAATTAATCATTTATTACTATGCATGTAAACGAAAAGATAAATCAACCAAACTAATAAAGCTCATCGTTAGGGCCCATCCTATAATTGCAGCCTTTGCCCTTACTCTTAATTTACCAAAATCACTTTTAAATTTTTCCATTGCTTCTTTCATTTTTTCCTCCATCTTTCATTAAAAACCATAAAAATTGCCTATATTTAATTTATTACAATGAAGTTATACCATATAATATAATTAAAGTTTAAATACAAAAAATATACAAAATATAAACTATTCATTTATTAAATAAATCTATATTATCTTTTGATTCAAACCTTATATTATGATATTTTAATCACAGACTCTGTAATTCAGAGAAATTTTTAGTCAAGTTTCAAAATCATATATTTAATAGTTTAATGAAACATTTTGTGTGGAAAAATAAGAAGCATATTAATCAATCATTTATACTCTTAAAATCATATCTAATGCTGCATTCATTTTAATCATCAAAGTTTAATACAACATATAAAAATTTTATACTAAATACTATGATTGATTGGATAAATTTAGTTTTTTCAATCATTTTACTTTGTTATGTAAGCATTTCCATGGACCTCATTGATATCATGTGCAGTTATAAATGAATTTTGATCTATAGAATCTACATATTTTTTTAATTCAAAAAATTCTCTTTTTTTTAGAACAGTCATTATTATGGCGTTGTCAAACTCGGAAGATCCGTTTTTTGCATAATATATAGAGATTTTACCCCCAAATATATTTGTTATGTAGGTTCTAATCTCCTTAATTTTTTTACTGCTTATTATTACCTGCTGATAAAGGTTAAATTTTTCCATAATGAAATTTATACTAATACAAAGCATACATACTCCAAGCATTGCATACATTCCTTTTTCAATTCCAAAAGTTTTTATAGCAGCTAATATTATAAACATATCTACCAAAAAAACAGCATGTCCCATTTTTACTTTAAAATACTTATTTATTATCTTTACTGCTATGTCTAGCCCTCCTGTAGATGCCTCATGGGAAAATGCGATTGCCATACCGGCTCCACACATCAATATTCCAAATATGAGCTGAATCAATATATCATGACTCACAGGTCCTGATATTGGAAAATATATCTGCATTATGGATATAAAAAATGAAGTTGTAAAACTGCAAAATATAGTCTTAATTCCAAATACAGGCCCTATCATAAAAAAACCTATTATATATAACACTATATCCATAATCATCATTAAAAATCCTATATTTACATCTGGAAAATAATTCATTACTATTATGGCTATTCCTGTAGTCCCTCCTGCTGCAATTTCATTTGGAGCCAAGAAATAATATACTCCTGCTGCAACTAAAAATGCTGCTAAAATTAAAATTACTAATTCCCTTATAATATTTTTCATTCTTCCCTTCCCTTTCTAATTAAATTTTTATATTTAAAATTCAATCTCCATAACCTGCTTTTTCATCTAGGCTGTAGATAGACAATTTATTGTTCCTCTCTTCTTTTAAAATGTGCAAAATCATGCTTGTGCATATTATCTCCATAATTTTTATTGTATATGATTTCAACATCAGAGACTCCATTTTCATTGAGCTTTTCCTCTATCACTTTTTTTCTTATATTAGGCTCTGCCGGTGTAACTGTTTTACAGAGTCCATCAACTACTTCCAAAAATTTTCTTAGAGGTATTCCAATTCCAATCTCATCTTCATTAAAACCACTTCTACGGGTACCTACACACAGAAGTGAAATATTAATATCATTTTCAGCATATGGATGTGCTGTACATTCGGCACACATAGCCTGGCTTCCTATAAACTTATACCCTGCATGTGTCCCATATTTATAGGCGTGCCCCTGGATAAATCTCATTGTATTGAATGTATTTGTGGCAACAATTACCACATGGGGTTCCACATTAAACTCCTCTAAAGGCATTATTTCCACACCATAGGACTTGTGATTACATTTTGAAATACTATCAGTAACTTCCTTTGCTGTAGGCATATCCTGATACAGCCCGCATTCTCCATAATAATGCCCCGAAGTATACCAGTCATCCATATCTACAATCCCAAGAACTCTGGCGGCAGCAAAACATCCAAAGTTATCAAAATCCACCTTGAGTTTATCGCCATTCATTGCACGATTAATCATCTTACAGTAAGGCATCCTTCCTTTTGGTTTTTCTGCCTGAGCATCCTCAAACTCCTCCACTGTAAATAAAAACCTAACTCCAACTACTTTTCTTTGTAAATCTAAAACACAATTCATTTTTTTTACTGCCTCTATATATTTTTCTTTTTTCATAAAAATCGACTCTCCTTTAATAAATGACAGACCCTATATAGACCGTTCTTAATAAATAAACAAATTTTAAGGGAACAGCCAACATAGCAGTTCCCTTAAATCAAATTCTATTTTTTCTCTATCCATGTATTCCAAAAGAACGGTTGGCAGAAGTTAGCATACCCTTTGAGTGAGCTGTTTGCAATGTGCATCCTGCTGTATTCAACAGTTTTTATATATGGTAATGTTTCCCATGTTTTATTATAGAATTCTTTTACTATCTCAAATCTTTTTTTCTTATCCGTTTCTATCATCATCCTTTCAAATATTTTATCCATGGCACGGGAATCATCGTCATCCCAGTTTGAAATCCATGCATTTGTTCCTGTCCATGCTCCCTCAACCTGAGGATCTGGACAAGTCATATAAAAGTACGAAAGATGCAGATTCCACCCTTCTTTCTTTGAACGTCTTTCAACAACTGTAGGTCTGTCAAAAAGCTCTATTTTAACATTGAATCCCACCTTTTCAAGCTGCTCTTTTAGGGCTATTGCTCCATATTTTTCAACTTTATTATCCTGCCCACTGACTATCACTATAGGTGTTCCGTCATAACCGGCTTTTTTTAGAAGATCTTTTGCCTTCTTAGGATCATAGTTGTTATATACTCCTGCTCCTGAATTTTCTTCATACCATACTGTCCCTTTAGGGTATATACATCCATCTACAGTCCAAAAATTTTCATTACCTATCATTGTCCTTCCAAGTTCTTCCATATCTATAGCTGCTGCAAGAGCTCTCCTTGCGTATATGTTATTAAATGGAGGAGTACCACAGTTTATTATCAGCATTTCCATCCCATCTGGTTTAACTATTATAGGTTCTACACTGGGATCGTCTACAACTATTTTATATTGATCCTGAGGAGCTTCTTCCGCAAATTGAAATTCTCCAGTTTGAACCCCGGCAATTCTTGTAGCCTGCTCAGAAACCGATTTTATTATTATTTTATCTGCATAGGCTACCCTCTTACCTGCAAGACCTGATGCCGGTTTATCACTTGGAACATAGTCATCAAACCTTTCTAATCTAACCTCTTGATCTGGAATCCATTTTATAAATTTATAAGGCCCTGTTCCTATGTGTTCCCTCATTATATTATCACCGTATTTTTCTACAAGCTCCTTTGGTCTTATAACAAGTTTTTGATTTGAAACATGTGATCCTAAAATACTGATGAAGGGAGCATAAGCCCTCTTAAATATAAATGTCAGTTCATATGGCCCTACTACTTCTAATTTATCAAAATAAGGAGCAATCATATTACCTGCGTCATTATTTTTTAACCATCTGTTGAATGAAGCTACTACATCTTCTGAGGTCATTTCCTTTCCATTATGAAAAAGAACTCCCTTTCTAAGCTTAATATCATAAACTTTTCCCCCATCTCTTATTTCATAACTCTCAGCGAGATAAGGTTGAGGCTCAAAATTTGCATCAAATTCAAATAACCCCTCATAGACATGATTCATTATTGAAGATATTGCCCAATCGGTAGATTTGTCACTGTCAAGATGAGGAGGTGTCATTTTTTGTGCCACCACTATTGTCCCACCAAATTTACTATTCTTAACCGAACCCTGTTTTTCTTGTTTGTCATCTTTTTCTGAAGAACATGCTACAAAAGTTGCAGCAATAATTAGTGTTAAAACAAAATTTAAAATTGTTTTAATTTTTTTATTTATCATTTTTCCTTTTCCCCCTTATATATTTTTATTTATCATAAAAGCTGTCAGCTTATATTTTTTTAATTTTATCTGTCAAATGACAGGCTACGAAATGACCTTTTTTATTTACTTTTAACTCAGGTTCTATCCTTCCACACCTTTCTTCTGCATGGATACACCTCATATGAAATCTACACCCCTTAAGAATATTTAAAGGATCCGGCATATCCCCCTTCAATATTATCCTTTCTTTCTTTACATTTGGATCAGGAACTGGAATTGCAGAAATTAAAGCCTGTGTATAAGGATGCTTAGGTTTGCTAAAAATATTTTCTACAGAGGTAATCTCTACTATTTTCCCTAAATACATAACTCCTACCCTGTCACTTATATGCTTTACTACTGAAAGGTCATGGGATATAAACATATATGTAAGACCCAGTTCATCTTTCAAATCATTTAATAGATTTATTATTTGGCTCTGTATAGATACGTCCAAAGCAGAAACCGCCTCATCACATATAACTAATTTTGGTTTTAAGATCAAGGCTCTGGCAATACATATCCTCTGCCTCTGTCCTCCAGAAAATTCATGGGGATATTTGTCTAAATGATATTTATCTAATCCAACCAGCTGGGTTATCTCTTCTACCCTCCTATTTATTTCATGGATATCTTTTAGCCCATGTAACCTAAGTGGTTCTCCTATAAGTTCCGCCACTCTCATTCTGGGGTTTAAAGATGCAAAGGGGTCTTGAAATACGATCTGCATATCTCTTCTTACCTCTCTCATTTCTGCCTTTGAAAGAGATAGTATATCGTTTCCGTCAAAATAAATATTTCCTGAATCTGCATCTAAGAGCCGGAGGATAACCCTTCCTAAAGTAGATTTACCACACCCCGATTCCCCTACTATTCCTAAGATTTCACCTTTTTTTATGTCAAAACTTACCTTATCCAGAGCTCTCACTTTTTTATTGGTTTTAAAAAACAACCCTTCTGATGCTGAAAAACATTTAGAAATATTTTCTATCTTAAGCAGAGTATTCATCGTTGGCCTCCTCTATATATTCCTGTGTCTCCATCCAACAACTTAGAGATCTATCTCCTATATTACAAAGAGGTGGTTCTGAGTTTATACATATTTTTTTTGCAAATTCACACCTAGGATTAAACCGACATCCCACAGGAAATTCTGTAGGTTTTGGTACTACCCCCTCTATTGTATTTAATCTTTTATTTGTACTATTTAAAGATGGCATAGATGAAAGCAATCCTCTAGTATAGGGATGCTTAGGATCTTTAAAAATATCCTGAACTCCTGCTGATTCCACTATCTTACCTGCATACATAACTATGACTTTTTCAGCCATTTCAGCGACTACTCCTAAATCATGAGTTATCAAAAGCATCGATGTCCCAATCTCCTCTTTTAGATTTTTTATAAGATCAAGAATTTGTGCCTGTACAGTCACATCCAAAGCTGTAGTTGGTTCATCTGCAATTATTAATTTTGGTCTGCAGGCCAAAGCCATTGCTATGATTACCCTTTGTCTCATCCCTCCAGACATTTGATGAGGGTATTGCTTTGCTCTCTCTTCCGGAGAAGGAATCCCGACTATTCGGAGTAATTCAGCTGCTTTTTTAAGACCTTCTTTTCTCTTCATCCCCTGGTGAAGTTCAAATACTTCACTGAGCTGTCTGCCAATTGTATATACTGGATTTAGAGATGTCATGGGCTCTTGGAATATCATAGATATTTCATTTCCCCTTATATTTCTCATTTCTTTTTTTGATCTTTCAAATAAATTATTTCCTTCAAATATTATTTCTCCGCCTTCTACCTTACCTGGTGGAGATGGAATACATCCTAAGATACTCAGAGCCGTGATACTCTTTCCGCTCCCTGATTCTCCTACTATTGCAACCGTTTCTCCTTTTTTCACACAAAAACTAATCCCATCTACTGCAGGTATTACCTCCTGGTTTTTATAAAAATAGGTTTTTAAATTTTTTATTTCTAACAACTTATCCATTTTTTCTCCTTTAATTTTTATAGCATTTTCCTAAAATAAAATACTTAACAGCATAAAAACTGCCATTATTCCCAGCATAGAGCAAATAACAATGGGAGCTATTATTGAAAATGCCGCTGCTGCAAGGACAACAGCATCTTTCATCTTTGCATTATTTTTATCTTTTCTGTTATTTAAAGTTTCATTTTCCATTTTTCTTCCCCTCTCATTTTTTTAATCATAGATAGCCTATACCTTGAGCCTAGGGTCCAAATAATCTCTAAGTCCATCTCCTAAAAGGTTAAGTCCTAAAACTGTAACCATTATAGCTGCTCCAGGAAATATCATCTCCCAGGGAGCTATACTCATAAATGACCTACCTTCAGTAATCATCCCGCCCCAGCTTGGGTGTGGTGGTTCTATTCCCATCCCTAAAAAACTTAAAGCCGCTTCATCTAATATTGCTACAGCAAAAGTGAATGTAGCCTGCACTATTATTGGTGACAACGAATTGAGGAGTATATACCTAAAAAGTATATGTCCATCTTTTGCTCCTGATGATTTGGCAGATTCAACGCATTCCCATTCTTTGCCTGTAAGAACACATCCTCTTACGACTCTCGCCATCTGAGGAAAATAGGCAAATGATAGTGCCAAAATTATATTTAATTTCCCGGCTCCCCAGACAGCTGCTAAAATTATCGCTATTATTATTCCTGGAAATGCCATGAATCCATCTAAAATTCTCATAATAAAATTATCGAATTTATGATAATATCCAGCTATTAATCCTATTAATCCACCCATAAATGTACTGAGTACGACTACTGAAATCCCAATCTGCATAGATATCCTTGCCCCATAAACCAATCGGCTCATAACATCTCTTCCAAAATGATCAGTTCCCATAGGATGGATCAATGAAGGAGGCAAAAGCCTATCCTTTCCGTTTACTTCCAAAGGATCAAATTTAGTTAGGAGGGGAGCTGCCACAGCAGTCAGAAAAACTAATGCTATAACTACCCCTCCTATGGCTATATAAGGATGTTTTTTTATTTCCAAAATCATTTGTTTTATATCTTTTCCCACTATTAACACTCCTCTTATTTATATTTAATTTTTGGATTTAAAAATGCATAACTCACATCTACAACTATATTTATAACCACATAGACCAAAGCCGTAAATATCATACTGCCCTGTATTACAGGATAATCCCTCTTCATTATCGAATTAACAGCCAAACTCCCTGTTCCCGGTATGTTAAAAACAGTTTCTACAACCCATGTTCCACCTAAAAGTACGGCCATGCTAAATCCTATAACTGTCACAACTGGTATCATGGCATTTTTTAAAGCATGTCTTATAATCACAAATTTTTCCGCTACTCCTTTTGCCATAGCAGTTCTTATGTAATCTTGTCTGAGTACATCTAACATCGCACTCCTTGTCATCCTAGCTATTATTCCCCCTTGCATAAATCCAAGAGTTAATCCCGGCAGAACAAGATATTTTATGACTCCTATCCCGGATTCTTCTATGGGAACATACCCTTGGACAGGAAACCAGTGAAGTTTCACAGAAAATAAATATATAAGCATAATAGAGAGCCAAAAGCTGGGTATTGAAACTCCCGCCAAAGATATTCCTATGGCTGACTGATCCATCCAGCTTCTATGTTTAACTGCTGCTATTACTCCAAGGGGTATCCCTATCAACAATCCTATACTCTCTCCCACAAGGGCCAGCATAAATGTTGGTTCCAGCCTTGAAAAAATAGCTGTTGACACTTTTTCATGCAAAAATAAAGATTCTCCTAGATCTCCCCTTATTATTCTTGAAAGCCACTCTCCAAACTGTGTAAAAAATGGCTTATCATATCCAAGATGATGCTTCATAGCAGATACCTGTTTTTCCGTTGCAAAATCTCCCATCATCATTCTGACAGGGTCCCCGGGCATTATGTGGGTAATTAAAAAAGAGAGGATCATTACCACAGCTATTACTGGTATAAGCATAAATAGCCTTTTCATTATGTATCTAATCATTGTTCAATACTCCTTATATTTTTTAGTTTTACAATAATTTTAGTTCCTGATATTGTTTAATTTTTCTATGATTTAAAAAAACGGTACAACAAAAAAAGGAACGTGACGTTCCATCCAGTTAGGCATAACCTAAGCTTTTATAGATTTTAATGTATCGAAGAATTATTTCTTATATAGCAAAAAAGAAGTTTCTCTGTCTCTATAATTGATAATTTTTCATCTAAAAAAGCCCCATAACTAGTGGCATAAAATATAAATCCCTTTGGGATTTGGTTCTTAAAAAGTTGAATTTTATTTGAAAATTTAAAAATGATCTGTACAAAAAAAAGAATGAATAGGTGTAGCTCTAAAAACTACAGGAAAAGAAAGATATTAATTTATCTAAACTAGTTTTATTCATGTTATCCGTTTGCAATAGATCCCATAACTTCCACCGGAAGTTTTAATCAATTGTCACTTTCATTGAAAAAATTTCATGTTTCCTCCTAAATTGTATTTTATTAGTTAATTTCGTCTTATCTTACAGCACATCTAAAGAAAATGTCAATATCATTTTAAATATTAATTTATTAAAATCTCCTTATAATTAAAAAAATACTGAATTATAACCATACTAAACTAAATATGTCCAAATTTTTGAGAATAAATATTATTAAGATTAATTTTTTTTATTGAAAAAATTTACAACAAATAGTATAATTTAATAAAAAATTAACCATATACTAATTATTTTTTAAATATCTACTTTCATGACCTTTAATAGACTACATCCAGATATGAATCAGCATTCAGGTAAAGTCTAAATAGTGCAGTTCAAGAATGTCTAATTAAGATATTTTTATTGTCTTGAATCACACCATTCAGAATTTAAAGGGGGTCACTTATGTTAGATTTGAGTAAATCAATCGGTTTTGATAGAGTGAATATTAAAACGAATATTATGAACTGTTCTAAAGAGTATGGCATTGAGTATGAAGATGTAAAAATTGTTTCTTCAAATGAAAGATTTATTGTCCTAGAAACTCCAGAAAATACAAATATTATTCTTTCTACAAATTCAATTCAATACATTGAAAAATTTATTCAACATTTTTAAAAAGTAATAAAAAAAGAGACTTGAACGTCTCTTTTTTATTGCTCATATATATTACTCTTAAATTATCTGATTATTTTCTAGACCTGTAAACGAAAAGATAAATTAACCAGCCCAACAAATGTCATTGTTAGAGCTCCTCCTATAATCGAAGCCTTTGCTCCCACTCTTAACCCACCAAAATCACTCTTAAATTTTTCTATTGATTCTTTCATTTTTTTCCTCCGTCTTCCTCTAAAAAAATAATTAAATACCCTATATTCAATTTATTATAATGAAGTTATACCACATAGTTTAGTTAGAATTTAAATACAAAAAATATACAAGATATAAGTTACTTATTCATTGTATAAATCTACAGCCAAGGTTGACCGAAGCCTTCTGTTGCGATATTTTAATCATCAAAATTACTTTTCAAAACATAATTAAATTCAGTTTTAAAATCCTCGATTAAACTACTTAATTAAACGTTTTGTATGAAAAACGAAATCTATATTTTGAAAAAATTACTTAACATATGAAGATAAATATAAACTTACATTTATTATAATCATTGAAATTTCATAAAACATATAATTCTTTTATAATTAAAAAAAATAAAATTAATATTGTACCTTTAAATCAAAATAAGATAGAATGAACCTAGATTACAAATTAAATGAAAAGGTGGGAAAGAATTATGATTTATTTTGATAACGCCGCAACTACACTCCCCAAACCAAAAGCCGTTGGGGAAGCTATCGTAGAAGCGCTGAATAGTTTTGGGAATCCAAGTAGGGGAGGACATGAGTATTCTCTTCGTTCATCTAGGGTTTTATACGAGACAAGGGAATTACTGGCAAAACTCATAGGGGTAGAAGATCCGTTAAATATAGCATTTACAGGGAACTCAACTATGTCTCTTAATATAGCAATATTAGGATTAGGTCTCAAAGAAGGAGACGAGATAATCACTACAACTCTAGAGCATAACTCAGTACTGCGTCCAATATATAAGTTAAAAAAAAATGGAGTTAAAGTAAAATTTGTTGGGTCAGACAAAGCTGGAAATATAAACTATGATGAACTAGAAACAAGTATCGGAAAAAATACCAAGGTCATTATGACCACTCATGCTTCTAACTTAACAGGAAATTTGGTGGATATAGATAGAATCGGAAAGGTAGCTCATAAGAACAATCTTATATTTATTGTGGACGGGTCACAGAGTCTGGGGGTATTTCCAGTGGATGTAGTCAAAAACAATATCGATATCCTGTGCTTCACTGGACACAAAGGGCTCATGGGTCCTACAGGGGTAGGAGGAATATATGTATCTCCTAAGGTAGATCTGAATCCATACCTTGTAGGAGGAAGTGGATCTCACTCATTTTCAGAGGAGCATCCTAAAACTATGCCCGATAAATTAGAAGCTGGTACACCTAATATTCATGGAATAGCAGGATTAAATGCCAGTTTAAAATATATCTTTAACACAGGAATAGACACAATCCGTGAAAAAGAGCTTTCCCTGGCTAAGACTTTTTATCAGGGAATAAAAGATCTGCCAAAAGTAAAAATATATGGAGATTTCAGTAGTTTCTATCGTTCTCCTATTGTTACTATGAATTTAGAGGGCGTTCCATCCAGCGATCTTGCAGAAGTTTTATCCTATGATTATGGGATAGCCACAAGATCTGGAATTCATTGTGCACCATTGATGCATAATGATTTTAAAACCAATGAAAATGGGATGGTAAGATTTAGTTTTTCCCACTATAATACAATGGAAGAGATCTTAAAAACAATCGAAATTTTAAAAGATCTCTCTGAATCTATATAAGATTTAATTCAAAAATAGCTAGAAATAAAAAAGCAACGTAACGTTGCATCCAAACAAGCACAATTTAGGTTTTTATAATCTTTTATATTTTTTATAAAAAATATAATTTTCTAAGCTATAAAAAAATCCCCACTAGAATACTCTAGTGGGGATTAAATTTTAGTTTTCTTCTACGAATACGTCTTTCCCCATTGCACATGGAGGACAGATCCAGTCTTCAGGTAAGTTTTCAAAACTAGTTCCTGCTTCTATTCCATTTTCTACATCTCCAACTTTTGGATCATAAACATATCCACATATTTCGCATACATAATTTTTCATATTTTTTTACCACCTTTATATTTAATTTTACAACATTAACAAAAGCAAGTTTATCAAATCTGACACTCTAAGTCAAGATAATTTTTTTTATAAAAACCTACACAATTCTTGACTACTAGACTAGGTTAATGATAAGATTATTTTAGATAAAATATTTAACACATTTATAGGAAAAACAGGAGGTAGTCAGATGTATAAAAATATAGTTGAATTAATAGGAAACACTCCAATGGTTAAATTAAAAAAAGAAAAAGGCCTGGCTGATATATACGTAAAATTAGAAAAGTTTAATCCCAGCGGGTCTATAAAGGATAGAGCTGCACACCAAATGATAATAGATGCCCAAACAGATGGTAAATTAAAACAGGGGGACATTATTTTAGAACCTACCAGTGGGAATACAGGAGTAGCTTTAGCTATGATTGGAAAAGCCATGGGGTATGAAGTAACTTTGGTTATGCCTTCTAGTATGAGTCAGGAGAGAAAGGATATAATAAGCTCTTATGGGGCAAGTTTAGTATTGACTGATCCTACAAAGGGTATGACAGGAGCTATCAATAAAGCCTATGAGATGGCAGAAGCCGACAGCAGATACTATATTCCAAATCAATTTGAAAATAAATCTAATATAAAAGCACACTATATCTCTACTGGGACAGAGATATATGATAAACTTCCAGGAATAGATGGTTTTGTAGCAGGAGTAGGAACAGGCGGAACCCTTGGGGGAACAGGTAAATATTTAAAAGAGCGTGACAAAAATATAAAAATTGTAGCAGTAGAGCCGTCTAAATCTCCAGTTTTATCTGGTGGTAGTGGCGGGGCTCATAAGATTCAAGGAATTGGGGCAGGATTTATACCTCAAATATTGGACACATCCATCATCGATGAAGTTATTACTATAGATGATGAAACAGCTTATGAGATGACTAGAAATGTACTAGACACTGATGGGCTCTACCTAGGAATCTCTAGTGGGTCAAATATCGCAGCAGCTAAAATATTAGCTAAGAAATTAGGCGAAGGAAAAATTGTAGTAACAATCGCTCCAGATGGAGGGGAAAAGTACATCTCCACAGGAGTATTTACAAAAACAACCTAGAAAAGTCACTCTTAGCTTATTTCTCTTGACATCTCAATAGAAATACATTAGTATATAAGCAAATAATTATATAGAATCTGGAGGAATGAGAAATAATGTTTAAAAGTTTAAAGTATGATATAAAAAATATAAGAAGTATAGACCCTGCTGCAAAATCAAATATAGAGGTTTTCCTCCTCTACCCATCTATCCACGCTATCTTTAGCCATAGAATAGCTCATGGATTATTTAAAAGGAAGTTTTTCTTTTTAGCTAGATTATTATCTCAATTTTCTAGATTCTTTACAGGAATTGAGATCCATCCTGGGGCAACTATAGGTAAGGGACTCTTTATAGACCATGGAATGGGTGTAGTTATAGGAGAAACAGCTATAGTGGGAAATAACGTGACTATCTACCACCAGGTTACCCTGGGAGGAACAGGTAAAGATTCTGGAAAAAGACATCCAACTATTGAAGATGATGTAATAATTGGTGCCGGAGCAAAAGTTCTAGGAAATATTACCATTGCCAAAGGAACTAAGATCGGTGGAAACACAGTAGTTTTAAAGGACAGTTATGAAAACTCTACAGTTGTAGGAGTAGCCGGTACTATGAAATGTAATGGAAAAGCCTTTAATTTATCTCAATGTGGTATAAAGGAAGAGAAAAATTAAATTATTTTATATATTATAATTATTTCATATCAACTTTTAACCTCTACTATGTTATAATAAGGGGAAGGAAGGTGAATTTTTTGAAAACCAATATATACGATGATATGAATAAAAACGAAATAAGTTATAAGGAATTATTAGAAAAAAATAACTATATCTTAATAGATGTAAGAACTCCTAAGGAATACCTAGAATCAACTATTCCAGGAGCCATTAATATACCTGTATTGCTAGATGAAGAAAGAGTAATGGTGGGAACCGCCTATAAAAAAGAATCTCAAGAAAAGGCTAAACAGCTAGGTATAGAAGCTATCTCTAAAAGATTGGGAGATATCACTAAGCAGATAAGTGAACTTTCAAAAGAACACGATAATATCGTATTCTTCTGTGCTAGAGGCGGGATGAGAAGCGGGTCTATGACTTCATTCTTCAAATCTATGGGATATAAAACTGCAAGGCTCAGTGGAGGATATAAATCTTACAGAGCTTTTGTCATAGAAGACCTTGAGAATATAGTGCAAGGAGTAACACTAATAACTCTCCACGGAAAAACAGGTACAGGAAAGACAAAAATCTTAAATGAACTACACGAAAACGGTGTTGAAACTATAGATTTAGAGGGAATGGCAAAAAATAGAGGATCTCACTTTGGTCATATAGGAATACCCCAGGACAGAAGCCAGAAAACTTTTGAATCTCTTTTATATGATGCCGTTAAGCATAGAAAAAATAATGTGATAATAATTGAAGGCGAAAGTAGTAGGAAGATAGGCCCTATCCATATCCCAGATCCATTTTGGGATACAATGAAGAAGGGAATAAAAATATTAGTAGAAGCTCCTATAGAGATGAGATTAGACATCATCATGGATGATTACACTGGAATCGATGAATTAAAAAAGAATTTACTGGAAGTAGCAGATAAATTAAAAAGATATATGGATGGCAGTGCCCATACTAAATTTATCGACCTAGTAGAAAAAGGTGAGATCAGGGAAGCTGCTCGTCAAATGATGATAGAATACTACGATCCTATGTATAACAAAAGTTTAGACAGACATAACTACCACGAGGAAGTTATGATCGAAAGTATTGAAGACGGCGTTATAAAATTAAAGGAAGTATTTAAAAAACATATGTAAAAAATTAGTTAGGAGTTTAATAGGAAATCTATTAAACTCCTATTTTTTATAAAAAAAATAGGGATGATTACTCATCCCCTAAAATTCATTACTTATTTAATTTTACTTTCATTAATAGATCTCCGACTTTTACATCTCCTGTAGCTACTACTTTTAATTCAGCAACTTCATCCATATTAGATATGATTATTGGAGTTCTTGCAGATTTTGCATTTTCTTTAATATACTCAAGGTTGTATTTTACTAATTCGTCCCCAACTTTTACATCTCCAGGAGTTACTAGTCTTTCAAATCCTTGTCCGTCTAATTTTACTGTGTCAATTCCAAAATGTACTATCATCTCTAATCCACATTCTAAATCAAAACTAACTGCATGATTAGTATCAAATATATCGATCTCAGCATCAGCTATAGCATGAACAGATCCTTCTACAGGCTCTATAGCACATCCATCCCCTATCATTTTTTGAGCAAACGCTTCATCAGGTACTTCTGATAAGTCTATAACTCTACCATTTAATGGTGAGTATATTTCAATATAATTTTCCTCTTTATTTTTTTTAAAAAAATCAAATAATCCCATTTTAAATTCCTCCTACTAATATAAATCTTCCTCATCACGATAATTATACTATATCTCTATCATTTTTTAAAGATTAAAAAGTTTTAAACTTTACTCATAAAGACGTAATATCTAACCATTTATCAAGTACTTAAACTAAAAGATCAGAAGCTAAATTTTTACTCATTTCTTCTCCCTTTAAAAGTTCCACCAATTTTAATGCAAACGGTATCGCTGTTCCAGGCCCTCTAGACGTTATAAAATTCCCGTCCACTACCACATCTAAATCATCCTTATAGACAGCTCCAAATAGTTGTGACTCCACACCTGGATAACAGGTAGCCTGTCTGTTCTCTAAAAACCCCATCTTTCCAATAACAAGGGGAGCAGCACAGATAGCTCCAATATATTTACTCTCTAAATCAAAATCTATAATCTGCTTCTTTAATATCTTCGATGAATCTAAATTTAACGTTCCTGGCATTCCTCCTGGTAAGATCATCATATCATATTTTTCATGGCTTATATCCTCTATAAGAGTATCTGCTACTACCCTTATATCATGAGCTCCCAATACCTCTCTATTCCCTCCTACAGCGACTAATTCTACTTCTACCTCTGCTCTTCTCAAAACATCAGCTGTAGCTAATGCCTCTATCTCCTCAAATCCTTCAGCTAAATATAATGCTACCTTTTTCATCTTAACCTCCTATACCCTGAACAACCATAGTCACACCACTGATAATAGTTTTTATTCCCACAGCCATTATAAATAATTGCATTACCCTAGATAGTACAAATAAAACCAATTCCCCAAATATTTTTTCTATAATATCTGCTGCAGAAAACATAAAATGAATAATCAGAAATACAACTACACAGGAAAGGGTACTAGAAATTATCCCAGCTTCCTGCCTTATAAGAAGCACCCCTGCCAGTGACCCTGGACCAACTAACATAGGGAAAGCCATAGGAATTATCCCTTGTTTAATCTCCTCTTCCTCTGTTAATTCTTCTTGAGGTTCATCTTTCTTCTTATTTTTCTTTGGAAATAATAGATTCTTTAGAGCTACAATAACTAAGATTATTCCTCCCGCTATCCTAACTTCTTTCATCTCTACCCTGAAAAAATTGTGCATCATAAATGATCCTACAAGGGCAAATGCCGCCATTATGGAAAACCCTGTAACAACTATCACTTTAAACAACTTTTTTCTGGTAATTTTACCCATATCCTCTGTCAATCCTATAAACAATGGCACATTTCCAAATGGGTTCAATATGGCAATCATTGTCATTGCATTGATAAATATCTGAATTACATAATCCATCTTATTTCACTCTCCTAATAATTTATATTCGAATAAATTTATCATATTCCTTGATTTTTTTCAATCTTATTTTCGATTTTTTTTTGACCTAAAAAAAGACTTCCGTCCTATTTATTTATAGTTTTTACATTTATAATTCCCTTGTTAAGTCAGCAAGTAAACAACTTAAGGGGGTACAAAAAAATGATCTTAGCAAGTGATTTTAAAGGATGGAAAAAAGGTGAATATTTATGGTTAGGGGTCTCACTATTAACAACGGTGTCAGCTTCAATCTACTTAAAGGCAGGAGCTATGTCGATTATAGCTATGATAATCAATATAATCTGTGTAGTATTATTAGCAAAAGGAAAAGTTTCAAACTTTATATTTTCTATAATAGGTAGTCTCTTATATGGATATATAACTTATTCTAATGCTATATATGGTGATGCAATTATGAGAGTTGTCTACAATATACCTATGGGAATATTTGGTTATATCACATGGAAAAAAAATAAAGTCAAGGCAGATGATGATGTAGAGTTTAGAGTATTAACAACTAAACAAAGACTCTCAGGCACAATTGGTGTGATAATTGCTATCGGTACACTTGCCGGTATCTTACACTTAATCCATGGAAGTAACGTTATTTTAGATGCAACAACGACAATATTAGGAATTGTCGCATTATTTTTAATGTCAAAAAGATATACAGAAAACTGGTATCTATGGATCTTAGTAAATGCTATCTCTGTAATATTGTGGCTGAGAGTAGGAAATATAAGTCCTGAAACAGTTGCAACATTATTGATGTGGGTTGTATTTTTATTAAACTCTATTTTTGGAACTATTAATTGGAAAAAACAATGTAGATCAAAGGAAAAATCTGTTCCAAATTATGAATAAATTATAACCTTATTTAGGAGGAGAGCAAAAATGCTCTCCTCTTTTTTTATAATCTAAGAATCTTGAGATAATAGTGTCCTTTGTAAACATAGAATTTTACAATAAAAATTTAATTTTACCTACCTGGATGCAACGTCACGTTGCTTTTTTATTTTGATTAAAAAATTTTCAATTGATCTAAGTTTAACCTTTTTAAAATTTCCATTGTGAGATCCACAGTAGCCCTATAATCTTCCAATGCTGAAAATCCATAGTGTGTATGTGCATATCTTACAGGCATCCCCAATATAAGGCTAGGAACAGCTTTATTTTCAATATGGATAGGTCCTGCATCTGTCCCTCCCCCACTTCGTACGGCACATTGAAATGGTATCTTATTTTCCCTTGCCACCGATTTAGTAAATGATATCAATCTATGGTTTGCAATCAACCTCATATCAAAATGCCTTATCTGTGTTCCTTTTTTTAATGCTCCTTGGGAATCATAACTATCCATAAATGTGTCATCTGCAGGAGACCCTTCAAAGACAACGGCTAAATCCGGTTTTACAGTATTTACATTCACCTTTGCTCCTCTACACCCTACCTCCTCCTGAACTGATATAGAACCTACCACATCTATATCTAAATCAATTCCTTCTAATGAGAGCATGGTTTCTAAAACAGCTGCACATCCTAACCTGTTATCAAAAGCTTTTCCCAGCATTATACCTGTCCTCTGATCCATGGAAAATTTAACATCAGGAATAACCGGTGCTCCTGGTTCAATCTGAAAAATCTCTATAACTTCCTCATAACTTGTCGCTCCGACATCTATTACCATCTCATGGATAGGCTGAAGAGTAACGGGTCCTTTCATAAAGTGTGGTGGTTTTGTAGCTACTACACCTTCTACATACTCTCCTTTAGCATTCTTTATCCTTACTTTATGTCCCGGTATGTTTTGTGCCATCCATCCTCCCAAGGGCAAAAATCTCATAGTCCCATTGGCTTTGATACTTTGGATAATAAATCCCACCTCATCTGAATGACCATCTAACATAACTATGGGTTTATCCCCCTTGTGCCCCTTCCTGTATATCACCAGATTTCTCATGGAATCTTCCTGAATTTTAAAAATATCTCCAAATTTATCCTTTATAATCTCTACTACATTATCTTCAAATCCTGATACTCCATAAGCATTTGATAATTTTTCAATAAGCCTTACCGAATCTAATCTCATGATCGTCCTCCTTGTATAGATATCTCAGTATAGTATATAGTTTTTTTTATTACCCTTGTCAATTTTAATAGGACTTTTCTCCTATGACACAATTGACATCTTTTCCTTTCCATAGTATATATAAATACTAAGTTTATTTAGATTTAAGGAGGATTTTATGAAAAATATGATAGTGGGGCTCAGTGGCTCCCAACGTGATTTTGATAATACAGGATTTATCAGGGATTATGTAAATAAACATTATTCCGACTCTATAATAAAGATTGGGGGAACCCCCATTGTTCTACCTTTAGCCGATGATGAAGAAACCACCTCTAAATATATCGACCTCATAGATGGTTTAATTTTAACAGGAGGAGACGACGTTAACCCCCAATTATTCCAGGAGGAGTCCCTCCCGGAAACTCAGATCCCGGATCCTAAAAGAGATACTTTTGATATGCTTCTCATAAAGTATGCCATCCAGAAAAATATTCCAATCTTGGGAGTCTGCCGAGGGATGCAGCTTTTAAATATATATTTTGGAGGATCCCTCTATCAAGATTTAAAATACAATAAAGAGGTCTATCTAAAACACCTTCAGGGTGAAAACAGCCCTCACATTCCTGTTCATAAGGTTATTCCTGTGAAAGACTCATTTTTAAATAAGTTATTCACCGATGATCTATGGGTTAATTCATTTCATCATCAGAGTATCAAAGAGGTAGGAGATAGCCTACAAATATCTGCTAAATCCAATGATAATGTTATCGAAGCCGTTGAATATATAGATGATAATCACTTTATATTGGGGGTTCAATGGCACCCTGAGATGATGTATTCCCAAGGGGATAACGGAGATATGAAAAAGTTATTTCAATATTTTATGGATCGATTAAAGCAAAAAAAATTAAATAAAATTTAGGAGGAATGATATGAAAAAAGTTATTTTTTTAATAGTTATAGGCCTGTGGATTGTTTCATGTGGAAAAAGCGAGGAAAATAAAAATGAAATAAAAGATACTCTGGTCTATGCACAACTGAGTGAATCCAAGAGTTTGGACCCTCACGCTGTTACCGATCAGTATTCTCAAAGAGTTATAGCCAATATATATGACAGATTGGTAGAGGTAGATGAAAATATGAAGGTTGTCCCCAGTCTGGCTGAGTCTTGGAAAAATATAGATCCCCTTACAACTGTGTTTCATCTAAAGAAAGGTGTCCACTTTCGTAGCGGGAAAAAAGTTACAGCAGAAGATGTAAAGTTTTCTTTAGAGAGAGCCATGAAATCTCCTAAATTAGGAAGTTTATACTCTCTATTCGACAAGGTTGATGTTATCGATAAAAATACTGTGTCTATCACCACTAAGAAGCCATTTGGACCTTTACTGTATCACCTGTCTCATAAATCAGCATCTATCCTCAACTCAGAGTTCGCAAAGACTCATAACCTCAATCAAGAGGCTGATGGTACTGGGGGATATTTTGTAGATTCTTGGAATATAGGAGACTATATCCTTTTGAAGAGGAATACTAATTACTTTAAAGGTGAACCAAGTATTAAATACATAAAGATCAGAAGTATTCCAGAAGAAAACAGCAAAGTTATTGGTCTTGAGACAGGAGAGATAGACATAGCAGCAGATTTAGAATCTATGTCTAGAAATACAGTCCTGGAAAATCCTAATTTAACCTTAGCAGAAACTAGCTCATACAGTGTCCAGTTTCTTGGAATGAATGTAGAAAAACCTTTTTTAAAGGATATTAAGATCAGAAAAGCCATAGCTATGGCTATCGATAAAAAAACCATTATCGATACTATCCTCATGGGAGCTGTAAAGGATGCAAATAGTTTTCTTGCACCTGGTGTATTCGGATATTCAAAAGATGTAAATACATATCAATATAACCCTGAAGAAGCAAAAAAACTCATAGCTCAATCTGGATATAAAGATATTGAACTTACTGTCCTTACTAGTAATAACACTACCAGAGCACAAATTTGTGAAGTAATCCAGGCTCAGTTAAAAGAGGTCGGAATCACATTAAATATAGAAGTTGTAGAATGGGGAGCTTTTTTATCTGACACTTCCACAGGAAAAGCAGAACTGTATATGCTTGGATGGTCTCCTTCTACAGGGGATGCTGATTATGGTTTAGTTCCTAATACCCACAGTAGTAACAAGGGGAGCGGGGGAAACAGAAGTTTCTATGAAAATAAAAAATTAGATAAAATTTTAGATGTTGCAAAGGAAGAGTTAGACTCAGATACAAGACTGGCACTCTACAAGGAAGCTCAGAAGATTATCAATACAGATGCTGCATTTTTCCCAATCTACTATCAATTATCAAATGCTGGATTGAGTAAAAATGTTGTAGGATATGTCCAAACATCGGCAAACTATCCATATTTTTATAAGTTAAGTTTTAAAAAATAAGAGTTTGTATAGAGAAAAGGTCTCCTGGCTGTGATATTCACAGGTAGGAGACCTTTTTTCTTTTAAAATTTTTTTATTTCATTTTTCATAAATAGAAGTTCTATTTCTAACCCGACTTTATATAGTTTATTTTCTCCTCTATTTAATAAATCAACGATAAACTTAATTCCGTTTTTTTCAACTCTGTACCTTATTATGTTTCCCAAAACAGCGCTTTCTATTATATTAGCTTTTACAGCTATAAAATTATCTTCAATATAGTTTCTGCCCTCCTCCCTGATATAGATAGATTCTGGCCTTATAGCCACAATATTTTTTTCTATTCTCCATTTGAAGATCGACTCTACTTCCTCTCTTTCAAAAATATTATAGTTCCCAATAAATCTTACTACAAACTCACTCACAGGGTGGGTATAAACTTCTTCTGGAGTTCCAATTTGTGCAAATTTGCCTTCTTCCATAATAAAAACCCTGTCTGATATAGTCAACGCTTCCTCTTGGTCATGGGTTACAAAAATAGTAGTTATTCCTAATTTTCTTTGTATCTCCGAAATTTTTTCCCTTAGATTTTTTCTTATTTTAGCATCTAATGCTGAAAGAGGTTCGTCCAATAAGATTATTTTTGGTTCCATAATAAGAGTTCTAGCTAGGGCTACTCTCTGCTTTTGACCTCCTGAAAGTTCATGTGGATAGTAGTCTTCCCGTTCATTTAACTCTACCATACTTAAATACTTTTTTACTTTTTCTTCTATATTATCTTGCCTTTTTATTTTTAAGCCAAAAGCTACATTTTCTTTTACTGTCATATTAGGAAAAAGAGCATAATTTTGGAATACCATTCCTATTTCCCTGTCTTTAGGAGCCGTATTATTTATAACTTTTCCATTCATGATTATCTCTCCGCCATTACTTTCATTCAACCCAGCTATACACCTTAAAAGTGTACTTTTCCCACAACCTGAAGGCCCTAAAAGAGTTATAAACTCACCTTTTTTTATATCAAGATTTACATTTTTAAAAACACTTATATCTCCATATTGTTTTGAAAGGTTTCTAACTTTTATAAAAGACATATTTTATTTCTCCTTTTTTATTATATTATTTAATTTAAATGCTCCTACCGTTGTAATCAGTATAAATAGAAAATATGTTATTACTATTGCCCCTGTAAAATGACCACTCTTTCCCTTCATATTAAAAAGATATACCTGTATTGTCTCGTATGACCCTCCTGCAAGCATGTTTGAATATAGAAATTCTCCAAATACTAGAGAAAAGGAGAGTAATAGAGCTGCGATAAAACCTTTATTTAAATTTGGGATTATTACCATTTTAAATCCTTGAAAGTTTGATGCTCCTAGCATATTAGCTGCCTCAATCAGTTCCCTTATATTTATTCCTTCTAAACTATTCTTTATTCCTCTATATAAAAATGGAAATATCAATGTAAAATGAGCCCCTATAAGGATCCATTTAGTTCCTACCAAAATTAAAGGGCCACTAGAATAAATCTTTAGAAATCCTACTACCATCACAACTCCAGGAACGGTAAATGGAATTATAGAAAGAATATCCATAACCTTCAACCATTTTGGAAAATAATAATACACAACAAGTACCGCCGGAACAGTTATCAATGTGCTTATAGATAGCGACATCATACTTATATTTATACTCCTTCCCAATGCCTCTAAAAATCTTTTTTCTGAAAAAAGATCCCCATACCACTTAAAAGTTATTCCGTCTGGAACTATCGTTGCTCCCCAGGTAGTGCTAAGGGAATAAGCTAATGTAGCTATAAGGGGTATAAATAAAATCATCAATAGTCCCCATGAAATTATAAGATGTTTTCTAGCACTACTTCTTTCCATTTCTCCCCCTTCCCCTTTTTATAAGAAGCTCATTTACTGTAATTATAAAAGTTAAAATCAATGTCATCACCATTGCCAGAGCACCTGCCAAATTTGGTTTTAAAAATATATCTCCCGAAACTAAACTACCTATCCTAATAGGGATAACATTGTAGTTAGATAACACCAACCCATAGGTCGTAGCGTATGCCCCCATTGCATTTGCAAATAACAGGACCCCAGTTCCTAGTACACTAGGAAGTAATACAGGCAGTGCAACTTTTCTCCAAAACTCTAGTTTCGTTGCCCCTAGGATAGTCGCGGCTTCATACCACTCCTCTTTAATCATATCAAAACTTGGATATAGTAGGAGGATTCCTAGAGATATTTGAAAGTATATATATACCAAAGTCAACCCTGCTTTAGAATATATATCAAAACCATCTACTACCCCTCCCTTTCTTAAAATAATTGTCAAAATCCCATTGGTTCCCAATAAAACTATAAATGCAAATGCTAGTGGTAATCCTGAAAAATTAGATGTCATATTGGACAACAGGAGGATTCTTTTTCTCACTTTTTCATTCAATTTACTGATAGAGTAAGCTCCTTGAAAAGCAATTATCAGACCAATAATTGTTGAATAAAAGGATATCTCTAAACTGTTTACTATACTTTGTCTGAACAATTTACTCTTAAATATATATACATAGTTATAAAAGGAGTAAGTAGACACACCATCCTGCCTTAAACTCCCCTCTACAACTGTTAAAAGCGGAAGTATCTGGAACATAACTACCATCAAAATAAAAGGGATAAGTAAAGTTATTGCACCGTATTTTCCACTTTTTCTTTTTTTATTTACTCGATACCATGCATGATTTCCTTTTAAAATAGCTCCCTGCTCCACCTACATCTCTCCTTCTAAAAAAAGTGTTTCTACCTCTGGCATCTTTGCTCCTTGTCTTACTCCTAACGTCCTACAGATAATCGGAGCTATATGCAGTTGCGATAGTTCTTTTTTATCTATCAAGTTGAAGCAATTTCCAATAAACCATAGAGGGACCTCCCTCTCCTTTTTAGAGATACTCCCATGGGTTTTATCAGCATTCATTCCATGATCTGCTGTAACTATAATTTGATATTTTTGATCGATCCAAAGTGGTAGCCATTCTCCAAGAATTTTATCTATGTTTCTAGCACTATTTCTATACTCTATACTGTCTTCACCATATTTATGGCCACAATCATCTACATTCATTGAATGCACCAATAAAAAATGAGGATCATACTTTTTTCTTATCCACTCCCCATCAATAAAAAGATGGCTATCAGGGTAGTTATCTTCACAGTAAAACCTTCCATACTGTATATTTTTCCCTGCATCTTCCGTATACATCTCCTTATTTTTGTCAAAAGGAGTTGTATTATACAGCTCACTCATCCAATAATAAGAGGCAGCACCTGTTCTAAGTCCATTGTTTTTCACTATTGAAAATATATTTTCTTCTTTTGAAAGCCTATTTATTTGATTATTAACCACCCCATGTTCTATGGGAATTACCCCGGTTAAAATTGTTTCGTAGAGAGGCCTAGATAAAGTTGGCAGCTCTGCCTTAACTTTATAGAAATTAGCTTTTCCAGCTTCTTCTAACGCTTTCATATATCCCATCTCTTTGGAAGTATCATAGTTTAATCCATCGACCATTACTAAAATTAATTTTTCTTTCATAGCTCCCCCTATCTTCTAAAATACAATACTTCTTCTTGCCATTTTAGTGGGATCTCTCCTGCTGTTTTTGCCCAAACACCAAAATCTTTTATAGGTTTTACATTTTTATATTGCTCATTTGGTAAAAGCATAGATTTTACATCTTCAGGGAGTTTTATATCTCTTATAGGCTTAGCATACCCTCTCGCTAGATTAATCTGACCCTTATCACTAAAGATATATTCTCTTGCTAATTTAGCAGCATTTGGATGTTTGGCATATCTATTTATTATAGTAGTGTATCCACTTATAAATGATCCATCTTGAGGAATCAGCACTTCAAATTTATCTTTATCCAATAAATCTCTATATGATAATGCATTAAAATCCCATAGAAGTCCTACCTCTACTTCACCTTTTTCTAAATTAGCTATACTTGGGTCATTTAATGCTAACCTCTTATCTTTTGCAATCTCTTTAAAATAATTGTAACCTGGTTCGATATTCCCTTCACTGCCTCCCATAGCAATAGATGCCGCTAGAAGAGCAGCGTTTGCCTGTGTTGCAGATCCCACATTTCCTATAGAAACTCTTTGTTTCCCTTCTCTAAGGTCTTTCCAACTCCTTGGAATTTCATCTACCAGATCTTTATTGACAATAAAAGCAATAGTCCCAGTGTATGCTAAAGCCCAGTGTCCATCTTTATCCTTTGCCCATTCTGGAATTTCATCCCATGTAGTTGGTTTATAACTTTGAGTTACCCCTTCTGCTCTTGCTATTCCGCCAAATTCAAAACCTACATCTCCAATATCAGCACTGGCTTGTTCCTTTTCCGCTTTAAATTTTGCCACTTCTTGAGCACTAGACATATCTGTATCTACATGATCCAATCCATATATTTCATTTATGTCTTCCCATGTTTCCTTCCAGTTTGCCCAGCTATCTGGCATTCCTACACTGTTTATTTGTCCCTCTTGTTTAGCAGCTACAATCAATTCATCTAAAGTTAATTTTTTTTCATTATTCCCTTCTATCACTTTTTTTTCTCCACAACTTATCAATGTTAATCCTATCAGAATACTTAAAAATATTTTTTTCATCTCATCCTCCTACTCTTAATTTATTTTTTTAAATTGAACCTGTTTTTTATTAAAAATACTATAACTATTAAATCCACAATTTTTTAACAATTTACATGCTTTATCCAGACCTTCACCTATATCCTCACTCCTATGAGCGTCACTCCCAAGAGTAATTATCTTTCCACCCAGCTCACTATACCTTCTAAGAATATACTCATTAGGAGTTGAATCACTACCACCATATCTATACCCTGAGGTATTTATTTCTAGACCCATTTCTTTTCTTATTAATACTTTTAGTATTTTATCTATTGCTTCTCCATGTACCGGATAATTTATTTTTCTATGATCTTTAAAATATTTCTTTCCATACCTTTTTACAAAATCTAGGTGTCCACATACTGAAACCCCATTAAATGCCCTTATATTTTTATATACTTCGTCAAAGTAAAGCTTATGAGATTCATCTTTAGTTTTTTCAGAGAAAAATTCATCTTTATCTAACTCTTTTTTTTCTACACAATGTGTTGAACCTATTATAAAATCTAATTCTTTTGAAGAGAGAATTTCATTTAAAAATTTATCATCCTTGAGATGTGGCTGCAATCCTAGTTCTAGACCTATTTTTATCTCTAATCGCCCTTTATATTTGTCTCTATATTCTTTTAAAATTTCTATATACCTTTTAAAATTTAGATCAAACATTTTTTTATTTCCAGGGTAATCCAAATCTAGATGATCAGTAATAGCTACCTCTTTCAACCCTTTTTTTATAGCGCTCTCAAATATTAGTTCCAACTTCTCCTCACAGTCTCCTGAAAATTCACTATGTATATGATAATCACTTCGACACATCTTCATACCCCCCTCTAATAATTTAAGGTTAGTTTACCACTCAGTTGTATTTTTCATATGAATTTTATGTAAATATAAAGTAAAAACCTACTAAAAATACATGTTTTTTTGTTAAAAGGTAAGTTGACAACTATAGTTAAAATATGTTAAAAATTAATTAGCACACTAGAACAACGAGTGCTAATTAATTTTAGGAGGATTTACTATGCATAAAGAAACATTAAATTTTCAAACTGAAACTAAAGAACTATTGAACCTAATGATCCATTCTATCTACACACACAAAGAAATTTTTTTAAGAGAGTTAATCTCCAATGCCAGTGATGCCTTGGACAAACTAAAATTTAAAGCCCTTACAGATCAAAATATATTAAAAGATGACAATGAATTTAAGATAGAGATATTTATAAATAAAGAAAAAAACACCATTACTATCAAGGATAACGGTATTGGAATGACCCATGAAGAGGTTATCTCAAATATCGGTACCATAGCTAAATCAGGGTCTCGTGCATTTACAGAGGCTATGAAAGAAGCAAAAAATAATAAAGATGACCTGTCTATCATAGGACAATTCGGAGTAGGTTTCTATTCATCATTTATGATAGCCAACAAGATAACTCTTAAGACTAAAAGTCCCGATTCTGAGACAGGAGTTAAATGGGTATCTACAGGTGAAGGTAGTTTTACCATAGAGGATACTAAAAAATCTGACAGGGGAACAGAGATCATCCTTCATCTCAGAGAGGAAGAGAACAAAGAGGATTCTAATGCAGAATATTTAGAGGAATACAAGATCAAAGAATTAATCCAAAAATATTCTGACTATGTAAGATACCCGATCTTACTTGAAGTAACTAAAACTGTTGAAAACGAAGAAACTAAGGAAAAAACAGTAACAGTGGAACAGGAAAAGATAAACTCCCAGACTCCTCTATGGAAAAAATCTAAAACTGAGATTACAGAAGAGGAATACAATGAATTTTATCAGGGTAAATTCCACGACTGGACAAATCCATTAAAAACTATCCATTTTAAGGTGGAAGGAAATCTAGATTATTCGGCGTTGCTATATATCCCATCTAAAACTCCTATGGATTTTTATTCTAAAGAGTTTGAAAAAGGACTTCAGTTATACAGTAAAAATGTATTTATCATGGAAAAATGTAAGGAATTGATTCCTGATCACTTTAGGTTTATCAAGGGACTGGTAGATTCACCGGATCTTTCTCTAAATATATCCCGTGAGATCTTACAACAGAACAGACAGTTAGGAATAATCGCTAAAAACCTAGAGAAAAAGATACAAAGGGAATTAGAAAAGATGTTAAAAACTGATAAAGATGAGTATATTAAATTCTGGAATGAATTTGGTATAAATATCAAGGGTGGAATCTATGAAAATTTTGGTAGATATAAAGATACATTAAAAAATCTTTTAATCTTTAATACTACAAAAGACGAAAATATGACTACTCTGACAGAATATAAGGAAAGAATGCCTGAAGATCAAAAACATATCTATTATGTTTCTGGAGATAACATCAAAAGTCTAGAAAAAATGCCTCAATTAGAGGGAATTAAAGCCAAAGGATGGGAAGTTTTATACTTTACCGATAAGATAGATGAATTTGCCATCAAATCTTTAGGAAACTTTGAAGATATTACATTTAAATCTATCCACGAAGCTAATGAAGAACTCTCTAGTGATGACGATAAAAAGATGTTAGATGAGGTAGAAAAGGATAACTCCGATCTATTTGCTAAAATTAAGGAAGCTTTAGGAGAAAAAGTTTCAAAAGTCAGACCTACTACTAGACTTAAATCCAGTGCTGTCTGCCTTGTGAGCGGTACAGACGGGATCTCATTTGAGATGGAAAAGTTGATGGCTGAAATGCCTGGGGACAATCCTATGGGTGGAATCAAAGCTGAGAGAATTTTAGAGATAAATTCCAACCATGAGTTATTTAAGGCCCTAATTAAAGTCAATGAAATACACCCCGAAAATTTAAATAAGTATGCAGAAGTATTATATTCTCAGGCTTTACTTATAGAAGGATTCCAATTAGAAGATCCTATAGAATTTGCCAACAATATGACCGATCTGTTAATAAAAGCATCTAAAAACTAGAAATAAATTAGAGCTGCACCCAGATCGGCATAATCTAATATTTTATAATTTTTAATGATAATACCTTAAACATAAAAAAAGAGCTAGAGAGGATAAAATCCTCTCTAGCTCTTTTTTTATATAAATAATCTTATTTTCTTGCTTGCTTTAATTTATCTGCCATAGCAGTTGCAATAGCTTCTAGTTTTACATAATCTTCCGATCTTGGAGTTCCTTTTACTTCTACAGATTCTCCTACAACCTCTATTCCTCTAAGTGAATCAGCAAAAGCTTGTATTCCTTTTACTCCTCCTCCACTCCACATCATATTTCCAAAGATACCTAAATATCTATTTTTTAATCCGTAGTTTTGTAGTTTAGATAAAAGTGGTTGAACTTTTGGATAAACTGCATTGTTATGTGAACAAGATCCTATAATTAATCCTTGATACTTCCATATATCACTGATTATGTATGAATGATCTGTTTTAGATGCGTCATATAATTTTATATCGATGATTCCCTCTTTAGATAGTTGTCTTGCGATTGCATTTGCCATCTTTTCTGTATTTCCATACATTGAACCATAAACTATTACTACACCTTCTGCTTCAGGTTCCATCTTAGACCATGCATCGTAGTGACCTAATACTCTAGCTATTTCTGTTCTCCATACAGGTCCATGACAAGGAGCGATACATTTGATATCTAGTCCTCCTAATTTTTTTATAGCAGCCTGTGTAGGAGCTCCATATTTACCTACGATATTTGAATAATATCTTCTCATCTCATCTTCATAGAAGCTAAGGTTTAACTGGTCATCAAAGATTCCACCATCTAGTGAACCAAAACTTCCAAATGCATCATTTGAAAATAATGTTCCTGTAGCAGATTCGTATGAAACCATAGATTCCGGCCAATGTACCATAGGCACCATAGCAAATGTAAGGGTATGTTTACCTAATTCTAAAGTATCCCCTTCCTTAACTACTAATCTATTATTTTCGCAACGTTCCTTAGAGCAATCATTAAATGCATCCAACATTGGGAAAGTCTTTATATTTCCTACTAGGGTAATTTCAGGATATAGTCTGATTACATCTTTTATAGCGCCTGCATGGTCTGGCTCCATATGATTTATTATTAAATAATCTATCTTTCTCCCCTGTAATACACCTTCTATTTTTTCTATAAAGTTTTCACTAGTTCCGATCTCTACTGTATCGATAAGTGCTACCTTTTCATCTAAAATAAGGTATGAGTTGTAAGAAACTCCCTTATCTAATGGTAAATAGTTCTCAAATCTTTGAGTTTTTCTATCATTTACCCCTACCCAAAAAATATCTTCACTTATATTTTCAACATTATGCATTCTAACTCCTCCTCAATAATTTTAATCTAAACGTTCGTTATATTTATCTTTTTAATTAATTTCTTCCTTTAAATTTGAACAATTATAATTTTAACCTTGTTATATAATAACAAATATTCTACTTCCAAACAAGTGAAAAAAATAATATATTTATAATTTTCTATTCTAATTCAAGTTTATGGTATAATTCTAAAGATGTCAATAATTTTAGGAGGTTATTTTATGGATCCGGTATTTTTTACCATTGGAAGTTTTGAAGTACATTACTATGGTCTTATGTATGCAATTGCATTTTTATTAGGAATTGAACTGGTTAAAATAGAAGGAAAGAGAAAGGGGTTTGACCCTGCCCTCATGGAAAATTTTGCCTTTATAGCTATGATCTCTGGTTTATTGGGAGGAAGGTTATACTATGTGTTGTTTAATCCTACCTACTACTTCAGTCATCCGGGGGATATATTGGCAGTTTGGAAGGGCGGAATGGCCATCCATGGAGGAATTTTAGGAGGAATAGTCGGGACATATTTCTTTGCTAAAAAACATAAGATATCTATGTGGAGTTTAGGAGATATTGCCGCTGCACCATTTATCTTAGGTCAAGCCATTGGAAGGATAGGTAATTTTATGAACGGAGAAGTTCATGGTGTTCCTACATTTACTCCATTCAGTATTATCTTTTCTATTAAACCTAAATTTGTAGAGTGGTTCGATACTTATAATTCTTTGACTTTAACTGCTCAAATGAAGTTCAAGGAATTAGTTCCTTGGGGAATTGTATTCCCAGATCCATCCCCGGCAGGAACAGAGTTTCCAGGGTTAGCTTTACATCCGGCTATGTTATATGAGCTGATATTAAACTTTATAGCTTTTTTATCTATTTGGTTTTTTTTCAAACATAAAAACTACAAAGCGGGAACAGTTTGGTTTATCTATATAATAGAGTACAGCCTTATCAGGACTTTCGTTAGTTTCTTTAGAAGTGAAGACCTAATGTTTTACGGGTTCCGTGCTCCCCATGTTATCAGTGTAATTTTAGTTATCTGGTCTATACTTATGATTAAATATTTTAATAGAAAAAAAGTAATTTAATTACTGGGATTTAGAAAAGAGAAAACCAATGAAAAAATTTGAAACACATGTAAGAAATATAGAAGAAAAAGAAAAAAACCTTTTAGAAATTCTCCTTCTAGCTCAGGGAAAATTTGGTAGTTTATCTATTGAAGTAATAGAGTATCTGTCTAGATTAACCCAGATAAACGTTCAAGAAATTAACGATACAATTGAATTTTTTGATTTTCTAGACAAAGGAGAAAGAATAAAAAATATAAAAGTTTGTAGTGGATTAAGTTGTTCTATCAAGGGAGGAAAAAACATCTATCAAACCCTTCGAAGTACAACTGATGAAACAAAGGTGAAAATAAGCCTAGTAAAATGTATGGGAAAATGTGCTTATTCTCCTAACCTCACTGTTGATGAAGACTCATACACCGAAATTAAGTTAGAAGACCTTAAAGACCTATATTAAATATTCAAGGCAGGGATAATTCCCTGCCTTTTATTATTACATTGTCAAATTAAAAGCAACACTAAGCTCTCCCTAGAGTTTTTTTCTATTAGGTAAATCATTTCGTTTTATTTTTGCCATAAAAATAACTCCTTTAGTAATTATACTAGCAAGGAACTTCACCAAAGTTCCTAAAAATTTAAACTCCAAATTATCCTTGTCTAGATGTAACGTCACATTACTTTTTTGTTATTTTTATATGAAATATTACAAACTTAGGTTATAATAAATTAGTTATACAATAAAAATAAAAGGAGATGAATTATGATAGTAGTAAATTTTGGAGGAAACCTAAAATAAAAAAGGCCCTCCGTTAATAATTTTCATAATAATTAGGAGGAAAAAATGAAAGGCAGAATTATATCAGTATTTAAAAATTTATATAGGGTCTCAATAGAAAATAAAGAGATCAATGCACCAATAACAGGAAACATGATAAAGGGTGCTAATTTCCCAGTAGTTGGTGACTATGTAGAAATTAGCCATGAAGGGCAGATAATTGAAATCTACCCCAGGAAAACTATCCTATCCAGGAAAGCAGCAGGAAAAGAGATAAAAGAACAGCCCATAGTAAGTAATGTGGACTTCATCTTTATAGTCACTTCTTTGAATAAAGATTTTAATCTATCAAGATTAGAAAGATATCTGACTATGGTATATGAATCAGGAGCAACACCCTGCTTTATCCTTACCAAAGCAGATTTAGATGATGGCGTAGAGGAAAAAGCTGCCAGTTTAGAGGAAATCGCTTTTGGTATACCTATCCACGTAATATCTTCATATGAAGACAAAGGGATAGATGAAATCAAAGGTTATTTAAAGGATGAAAAAACTATTGGTCTTATCGGGTCCTCCGGAGTAGGAAAATCTACTCTTATTAATAAACTCCTGGAAAATGAGATAATAAAAACCAAGGAAATAAGAACTATCGATGACAAGGGAAAACATACTACCACAAGAAGAGAGATGTTTAAGGTAGGAGATGGATATATTATAGATACTCCTGGTATGAGAGAGATCCAAATGTGGAGCGGCGACACTAGCAGTTCATTTGAAGATGTAGAGACCTTAGCGAACCTATGCAGATTTTCTAACTGCACCCACGGGAATGAACCCGGGTGTGCAATAAAGAAAGCTATAGAAACTGGGGATCTAAAGGAAGTACGATTAACCAGTTATTTAAAGCTAAAAAGAGAGATCAAAAATATGGAAAACAAGATAAATCATGGTCATAAGTTTGCTGAGAAAGAAAAAATAAAAACCATGATGGGTTCTCTGGACAGAAGAAAAAAGATGAAAAATAAATAAATAAATATATATCTATATAAGGAGATTATTTATATGAAAATCAGAAAACTAGAGAGTGGCGATATCCCAGAAGTTGTGGAACTTTGGTATGAAACATGTATTCGAGCACATGATTTTATTTCCCCGGATTATTGGAAGGCTAATATGGAAGCTATGGCCACAGTATATCTGCCTGACTCAGAAACATATTTAGCAGTTGAAGAAGAAAATATTATCGGTTTCATAACCATGGTGGATAACTACCTTGCTGCAATTTTTATACAGATCAATATGCTAGAATGTGGTATAGGAACAAAGTTATTAAACTTTATCAAAAATAAAAAAGAAGCTATTCAGCTTGCAGTTTATAAAAAAAATTCCAAGAGTATTAATTTTTATAAAAAACATGGTTTTCAGGTTTTGTCTGAAAATTTAGATAAGAATACAAATGAAATTGAATTATTGATGGAGTGGAACAGATAAGCACAAAATTTAGAACCGGCAAATTTGCCGGTTCTTTTTATATACCTCAAAATAAAAACACTAAAGGATTTTCACCTCAGAAGAAGTAAAAAGAAGGTAGTGGAGTTCATAATAAATAAATATATATAAACCTTTAGGAGGAACATTTATGAAATACCTTTTATTCTTTTTATTTTTCATAAGTATAAAGATATATCCTTTTAAAATAGAGGTAACAAATATTATAGATAGAAATGCCCCTGTATACATTGCTGTATTTGACCAGGAGGATGGCTTCCCCAATGATGGGGAAAAAGGGATCTTTAAATGGAAGGGAACCCCTGAAAAGGCTGAAAAAGGAGTTTTTACAGATCTCCCTGATGGGAACTATGCCGTAGTAGTTTTTCAGGATACAGACAGAAATGAAAGACTGACAACATGGTTCTTTGGAAAACCAAGGGAGCCCTATGGAGTTTTAGGAGCAGTTAATAAACCAAAAATGAAACCAGATTTTTTTAAATCTTCTAAAGAACTATCACAGGATCTTGTTTTGCAGATAAAATTGTGGGGACCTTAATTTTCCCCTTATCAGTGACCTGACTTTAGATTAAGTAATAAAATAAAATTAAAAATCTGAATATCAGATTTAACGAGGAAATTTATACTTTAATATGTAATAATATTTTTTATTGATGGAGGTTGAGATCATGGAAGCTTATTTAGCAGTAGCTTTAAAAGAGATAAAACACTTAAAACCGGGAGAAAAATTTACATTACAGGATTTATTTAAAAACTATGAGTGGGACAGTTTAGACATTATGAAACACACAATTTTAGAGAGGATGTTTCTCCATGCAGTAGAAAGCGGTGAAGCCCAGGGAGTGGCAGTTCTGCAGAAAAATGAAAAGGAGCAACAAGTTTATCAAAAAAAATAAAATTAAAAATTTTCCTTATAATTGCATATTCTTATTCTTGACTATTCTTATCATCTATGTTATTATCATTTATCAATATCGATTTTTGATAACAACGAGGTGACTATATGAAAAATAAAATTCCTAGGAAACTTTTACTGGGATTTATGCAGATACATATATTAATTCAGGCTAAAAAAGAACCTTTTTTTGGACTTTGGATGATTGAAGAATTAAAAAACTATGGGTATCAAATTAGTCCCGGCACTATCTATCCACTTTTAACTAAAATGGAAAATGAAAATTTATTAAAAAAAGAAGTAAGATTAATAAATGGTAAAAATAGAAATTATTATTTTATTACCGATGAAGGAATAGACGTTTTAACTATTGCAAAAGAAAAAGCAATGGTACTTTTTGAAGAATTAGAAGAGGTATAAAAATGAAGTTACAGACGATGAGGCAGCTCAGGCTGCTTAAATTAATAAAAAAAATATTTCTTAAAATGGCAGAAGAGCTCTCTTTAAACAAAGGGGGCTCTTTTGGTCTTTTTTTGGAAAAAAAGGAGTTGAAGTATGATATCAAAGGTTAAGCAAAGAACAATTTTTATTTTTTTAGGGGTAATTATCTATATGTGTTTGGGATCGGTATATTCCTGGAGTATTTTCAGAAAACCTCTGGAAGAAATTTTAAACATAAGTTCTACAGAGAGTTCCCTGCCATATATGACATTTTTAATTTTTTACGCATTATCAATGCCACTAGCAGGAAATTTCATTGAAAAATATGGCCCAAGGAATATAACTTTATTTGGTGGAGCAATTGTCTCACTTGGATGGTTTTTATCTAGTTTAGCAAACAGCATTGAAATGCTTACAGTAACTTATGGAATTATTGGTGGTATAGGTGTAGGTATTGTTTACGGTGCCCCTATGGCTGTTTCTGCAAAATGGTTTCCGAACAAAAAAGGAATGGCCGTAGGTCTGACACTTTCTGGGTTTGGATTATCACCTTTTGTCACAGCACCAATATCCAGACTTCTAATTGAATATTTTGGAGTATTTTCTTCTTTCAGAATCTTAAGTCTGGCTTTTTTTGTAATAATATTAATTTTTGCACTTCCTTTAAGATTTCCAAATAAAGAGGAAGAAGTTGAAGGAAATATCGTTAAAAATAAAGATACCTCTTCAGATCTGCCTTTAAAGAAAGTACTGATCGATAGAAAATTTTATATTTTATGGACATGTTTCGCTATAGGTACATTTACCGGTCTTATGGCCATTGGGATTTCAAGTCCTGTTGCACAGGAAATTATTGGACTTAATCCAAAAATGAGTGCTTTTTCCGTTGCATTGTTCGCTGTATTTAACGGGTTAGGACGGCCTGTATTTGGTGTCATTACTGATAAAATTAAATTTGAAAAAACTGCGATAATTTCCTTTGGCCTTATTATTCTAGCTTCCATAATAATGTTAAATTCAGGTAAGGGTAACGTTATATTTTATATCGTATCATTTTCAATGTTCTGGTTTATATTAGGTGGTTGGCTTGCAATTGCTCCAACTGCTGTCTCTAATATTTTTGGAGCAAAAAATTATGCAAGAAATTATGGTTTCCTGTTTACAGCATATGGAGTAGGAGCAGTAGTTTCAAGTGTCACATCAGGGATTATTAAAGATTCTTTTGGGAGCTATATATATGTTTTTTATCCCACAATAGTAAGTGCAATTATAGGAATTTTGATATCAATTTTAGTGCTTAAAGAAAAAAAAGTTAGAGAGATTAAAATAAATACAGATTTAAATTAAAACAGAGATAAATTAAAAAATAAATTTTGAATAGTAAAAGGAAATTCAAAAAAAAAAGTAATAACCTAATATAAGGAGGGGTTATTATGCCTGAAGATAAACTTAAAGATAAGATTATTGAACTTCTGCCAAAGACATCTTTATTTGGTGGAGTGGACAAAGACGACATTCATTCATTTATAGAGAGCCTTTCAGAAAAAAGCTATAGTGCCGGTGAAAACATCTTTGAAGAGGGAGACTCCCCGGGAGATTCCTACCTTCTCTTAGAGGGAGAGATCAAAGTTACCGTTGCCGGCAGGAGATTATCTAAGTTCGGACCGGGATCAATTTTTGGAATGGCTTCTCCAATAGGTATCCAGAAACAAATTGTTACAGCAACTGCCAATACAGATGTTGTTCTGGCAGTAATCCCCAAGATGACTCTCTACCTTTTAGAAAAAGATAACCCCAAACTCTTTGGAAAAATTATACTCAACGAGGCAAGAGATCTGGCTAGAGCTCTCAAGGGGATGAAGGATATAATTATGGACTATATCCTCATAGAGGAGAGCGGAAATCTTTAATTTCAACAAAATTAAAATGTCAAAAAGAACCAGAAGATTCTCTGGTTCTTTTTATATTTAATTTAAAGCCGTCTAAATATTTATCCCATCCATATCCTTGTAAATGCCGATGATTGAGTTGTATAATAATGCCAAAATAAAGGAATTAAAAGATTCCTTTGGTAAGATAGAGGATATAAATTTTTAGGAGGAGTTAATTATGAAAAATATAGAAAATTCCAAAGGACCCTGGCTGTATCGTTTTTTAATCAAAAGTTTTGTAGTTATTTTTGGTATCCTGGTATTTTGGATCCTGGGGTTTCTTTTAGAGGATATAGAATCTATAAAGGGTCCTAGATACAATAAGATAGAACAATCATATCTGGAACCCGGCTTAATCACAGAGGAACAAGAGCTGAAAAATCAAATAGAGAACCTTACAAGAAAACAAGTGAAGAATGAAAATGAGATCGCTATAGTTAAAAACAGTTCTGGGAATTTACAGAATACCATAAATCAATTGATGGCTCTAAAAAAACTGGCCCTTGAAAATTCTAAGGTAATCTCGAAATCCGAAGAACAGCAGCTAAGTAGAAGTGTGGAAACTTTTTTAAAGAGTCAGAAAACCTACCAGAGATTAAATATGGAATTGGCTCAAATTATAGAAAAAAAACAAAGACTGGAGATTGAGAAACAGGAGATAGGAAAAAAACTAAAAGATCAAAGGGAGAATGCCCAAAAACAATACAGGGAACTCCTAAAAAATCATAATTTGAAACTGGCTTTTTTACAGATATCTATTCTCTTCCCATTTTTATTGGGTGGAATATATCTTATCCTTAAGAAAAAGTCCAGCAATTACTATCTTCTCTTTATAGGTTATGGAGTGGCAGTATTTTTTAAGATCTTCTTAGTTATCCACAAATATTTCCCATCCCGGTATTTTAAATATATCTTAATACTGGGACTCCTGCTTACAGTGGTAAAAATCATCATATATCTCATAAATATAATAACTAACCCAAAGAAACAATGGCTTTTAAAGCAATATCGGGACGGATATGAAAAATTCCTATGTCCGGTATGTGAATACCCTATCAGAAGGGGGCCGAGAAAGTTTTTATATTGGACTAGAAGAACCGTTGGCAAGGTAACGTTGCCCCACAACCATACTGCGGAAAAAGATAAACCCTATTCATGTCCATCTTGCGGAACAAAACTCTTTGAGGAGTGTCCGGAATGCCATGAGATAAAACACGCTCTCCTGCCTACCTGCTGTCATTGCGGGAGCAAAAATAAATAAAACTATTATCAAAAATTATAGGTTCATATTTCAATAATATAAAAAATAGATAATCTTTTTAATATAAATTATATATATTTGAACAAAATATAAAATACATAGTATATTATATCGATATAACAATTAAATAACAGAGTTAGAGGTTTCTAATCAAATAGAATTAATAGGGAAGTAGGTTAAAATCCTCCGCGGTCCCGCCACTGTAATGTAGACGAAAACATAATTTGCCACTGGATAAAATCTGGGAAGGCGTATGTGAGTAGGTTGAAACTAAGCCAGGAGACCTGCCTTTAACTTTGTCATCAACCACGAGGATGGAGGTATGACGATGAATAGAAGAACGACAGTTCTCCGCTTTTAATATTATCATGAAAAATATAAAGTTGTAATTTTAGCTTACTATGTTTGATAATTTTAAGGGGGAAGAATAAAAAAATGGAAATAAGATTAGGGATAATAGAGACTTTGGCAGTAGCAGTAGGGGTTCTTTATATTGGAAAATGGTTAAATTATAAGATTAAAATTTTGGATGAACTCTGCATTCCAGAAGCAGTAACAGGAGGAGGAACATTTTCCTTAATTACTTTATTGGCTCATGAAACTGGTCTTCTGAATATTATTTTTGAAGACAGTCTGAGGGAAGTATTTATGATCGCCTTTTTTACAACAATCGGCTATTCTGCAAGTCTTAAACTCTTAAAGAAAGCAGGGATGCCTGTATTTATGTTTTTATTGGCAGCCGTATTACTGGCAGTATTACAAAATATATTAGGGGTAGGGATGGCCAAGGCACTGAATATCAGCCCCTTGTTGGGACTGGCAACAGGGTCATTATCCACTACTGGAGGGCCGGGAACTGCAGGAGCTTTTGCACCAATGTTAGAAGAAGCGGGAGCTCACGGGGCAAAAGTAGTAGCTATGGCCACAGCAACCTATGCTCTTTTAATGGGAAGTATTATCGGAGGACCCGTAGCAAAAAGATTGATAGGAAAACATAAATTACTGGACAAGAAAACCCATACAGGCAGCGAGGTAGAATCTAAGTTATCAGAAGGCAGGCTGCTCAGCAAAAATATTCCTGTAGGAGCCTTTGAGATAATAATAGCTATGGGAATAGGAAGTTTTATATCGTACCTTCTAAAAAACATAGGGCTTGTTCTCCCTTCATATATAGGAGCTATGTTTACAGCTTCAGTAATAAGGAATCTAAGTGATATTTCAAAGGGATATAAGATAAAATTAGATGAAATTTCTATGATGAGTAACTTTACTCTGGCAATGTTTTTATCTATGACCCTTATGACCTTTAAATTATGGGAATTGAAGGAGTTAGCGTTACCACTCCTCCTTATGCTCCTTGGACAAACTATCCTCATGGGAGGGTTTGCATATTTCATAACCTTTTATCTCATGGGAAAAGACTATGATGCAGCGGTTATGGCCTCTGGTCATTGCGGGTGTGGATTTGGGACGACTCCAAAAGCTCTGGCTAATATGGAAGCTCTGACAAACAAATTTTTACCTTCTCCAAAGGCATTTTTTATCATTCCTTTGGTAGGAGGTTTATTTATAGATTTTTTCAATGTTGGGATAATAACTTTTTTTATAAGTGTAGTGAAATAATAACTAAAAGAAAAGTCCCAGAAAGTTGACAATTAAATAGCATAATAGTATAATATTTCTAATTATAAAAGCAAAGATGAGGAGAGTAACTTCTAATAGATACTAAAGCGAGCTAGTGACGGTGGGAGACTAGTAGTGGAATTAGTTGTGAAGAACACCTTGGAGCTGCTAACCCAAAGGATTTTTATAAAAATCTCAGTAGGCTTAGACGTATTTGGCACGTGACGCCAAAGGGTATCGAGGAACTGCTTGTGTGTGTCTCCGTACTTACTTTATTTTTTTAGGGTTTGTATGAATTTTGACTTCTCACTTTAGCAGTGGGAAGTTTTTTTATTTTATAGAAAAAGATTAAGGCATTGTATAGATAGGAGGATTAAAGTGGAAATGAAAGACATTATAGCTAAGGTGAATCACTATTCAGCTCTAGCTAAAAAAAGAACGTTAACAGATGAAGAAACAATAGAAAGACAAAAATACAGAACATTATACTTGGAGCAGTTTAAATCACAAGTTAAAGGACATTTAGATCAAGTAAAAGTTGTAGATCAAAATGGAAATGAAGTAAAATTAAATAAAAAAATAACTAAATTAAGTTAGGGAGGATTTTATGAAGAAAGCAACAGTTAAAGAACTTATCAGAAATGGTGAACAATTCTTAAATCAAGAAGTACAAATTTCTGGTTGGGTAAGAAAGATTAGGAGTCAAAAAAGTTTTGGTTTTATTGAATTAAATGATGGTTCATTTTTTACCGGACTACAAGTAGTATTTGAGGACAACTTAGAAAATTTTGACGAGATAAGCAGAGCATCTATAGCTACATCTATGTATGTAACTGGAACTTTTGTAAAATCAGAAGGAAAGGGACAAAGTTATGAGATCAAGGCAACGTCTGTAGAGATATTCCAAAAAGCTGACTTAGATTATCCATTACAAAATAAAAGACATACCTTTGAATATTTGAGATCAATAGCACATCTAAGACCTAGAACTAATGCTTTCTCAGCAGTATTTAGAGTAAGATCATTAGTTGCATATGCTATCCACAGATTTTTCCAAGATCAAGAGTTTGTATATGTACACACTCCAATCATAACTGGAAGTGACGCTGAAGGTGCAGGAGAGATGTTCAGAGTAACGACTATGGACTTAGATAATGTTCCTAAAACAGATAAGGGAGATATCGACTATAAAGAAGACTTCTTTGGAAAGGAAACTAACCTAACTGTAAGTGGACAATTAAATGTAGAGACTTATTGTGCTGCATTTAGAAATGTATATACATTTGGACCTACATTTAGAGCAGAAAACTCAAATACAACTAGACATGCATCTGAATTTTGGATGATAGAACCTGAGATTGCTTTCGCTGCCTTAGAAGCTAACATGGATTTAGCAGAAGATATGGTAAAATATATCATTAAATATGTTATGGAAAAAGCTCCTGAAGAGATGGAATTTTTCAATAAATTTGTAGAAAAAGGATTATTTGATAAGTTAAACAATGTTTTAGCAAATGATTTTGCTAGAGTTACTTATACTGAAGCAGTAGACATCCTATTAAAATCAAAGAAAAAATTTGAATTTAAAGTAGAGTGGGGAATTGATCTTCAATCAGAACATGAAAGATTCTTAGCTGAAGAGCATTTTAAAAGACCAGTTTTCGTAACAGACTATCCAAAGGATATCAAAGCATTCTATATGAAGCTTAACGAAGATGGAAAAACAGTAAGAGCTATGGATCTATTAGCTCCTGGAATTGGAGAAATCATAGGTGGTTCTCAAAGAGAAGATAACTTAGAAGAATTAGAGAGAAGAATGGATGAAATCAACCTTCCTAAGGAAGACTATAAGTTCTATACAGACCTTAGAAAATATGGTTCATTCCCTCATTCAGGGTACGGATTAGGTTTTGAAAGAATGATAATGTACGTTACAGGAATGACAAATATCAGAGACGTAATTTCTTTCCCTAGAACTCCTAAGAGTGCAGAATTTTAAAGATTAATAAAAAAATAAAGTGGAGTTTGATTGTTTCGTGCAATCAGACTCTTTCTTTTAAATCTATATAAGTAAAAAAAAATATTGTTATTTAATTTGGGAGGTTTAAAATGAGTATGATCCAGATAAGTGATAAAACACGAACTTTAAGTTTAGTGTTTTGTATCGTTGGTTTTTTAGGTCTAGGTGGACTTCACAGGTTCTATGTGGGGAAGGTCTGGACAGGTTTATTATACCTTATGACAGGAGGATTATTTGGGATTGGAACCATCCTAGATCTTATAAAAATCTCTACTAATACCTTTACCGATGCACTGGGATATCCAGTAACTAAAAATTAATTTTTTCACATCAATTCTTAAAAAATTCATAGAAAAATTAAAAATTGTTTAACAAGTCCGCGAAATGTGTTATAATAGCTTGAAAGTGTTATAAAATTAACATTAAAACTTTAGGAGGACTTTATAATGAAAGAGAACAATGCAAAAAAAATGTCATTAATATCACTGATCTTAATGATATTCACATCGGTATTTGGGTTTACTAATATTCCTAGATCATTTTATTTAATGGGATATGGTGCAATACCTTGGTACATCATTTCAGCGGTTTTATTCTTTATACCTTATGCTTTTATGATGGCAGAATACGGTGCGGCATTTAAAGATGAAAAAGGTGGAATATTTTCTTGGATGAAAAGATCAGTAGGTCTTAAATATGCATTTATCGGTACATTTATGTGGTATGCATCATATGTTGTTTGGATGGTAAATATCAGTTCATCTATTTGGATAGTAATTTCAACAGCAATATTTGGTGAAGATTTAACTTCTAAATTACATTTATTTGGATTAAATTCTACACAGACATTAGGACTTTTAGGAGTATGTCTAATAACATTAATTACATTTACAGCAACTAAAGGGTTAGAAAAAATAACTAAGGTAACATCTATTGGTGGTTTAGCAGTTACACTTCTTAACTTAGTATTATTATTTGGTTCATTATTAGTATTAGCATTAAATGGTGGAGAATTTGCTCAACCTATCGTTGCTAATTCATTTACTGCATCACCTAACCCAGCTTATGGAACACCTATGATGGTAGCTTCATTTATGGTATTTTCTATCTTTGCCTTCGGTGGAATAGAAGCTGTCGGTGGATTAGTTGATAAGACTCAAAACGCTGAAAAAACATTCCCTAAGGGAGTTACTGTAGCAGCGATAATCATTGCTATTGGATACGCTATTGGAATATTCCTATGTGGTATCTTTACAAACTGGAGTGAAATCTTATCAGACCCATCAGTTCATATGGGAAATGTGGCCTATGTATTGATGCAAAACTTAGGATATCAAGTGGGAACAGCACTTAACTTAAGTGAACCAGCTGCTATCAATTTAGGATTATGGATGTCTAGATATATGGGTATCTCTATGGTATTAGCATTAGTTGGAGCATTCTTTGCCCTATGTTACTCTCCATTAAAGCAGTTAATTGAGGGAACACCAGATGAAATGTGGCCGGAAAAAGTAAAGGTAATCAAAGATGGAATGCCGGTAAATGCAATGTGGTACCAATGTGGTATCGTAGCTGTATTCATCGTTATGATCTCTTTTGGTGGAGAAGGAGCATCTGCATTTTTCTCTAAATTAATCCTTATGACAAATGTAGCTATGACTATACCTTATTTATTCCTAGCTGTAGCATTCCCATTCTTTAAGGGAAAAACAGAGATAAATAAACCATTTGAAATTTATAAAACACATAAAGCTGCCAAGATTGCAACTTTCTTTATCGTTGCCTCTGTTGGATTTGCAAATATTTCAACAATTATAGCTCCAGCTGTAGGAGGAGATATACCTTCTACTCTATGGATGATTGGTGGACCAGTATTCTTTACGATTATAGCTTTAGCAATCTACAATAGATATGAAAAAGTTATGGAAGCAAAGAAAAAAGTCAAAATGGCATAAACTATCTTAATAAAGTTTCAAAAAAAAGGAGTTAAACCGCTACCAGCGGTTTAACTCCTTTTTTTATATACAACTATCCTTTTAAAAAATTTTCTTTAAATTCTAAATATCCGGCTTTTCTTAGACTACAAGCTGGACAATCTCCACACCCATTACCCACTATTCCATTGTAACAAGTCAGAGTTTCATCCTTTATAATATCCAAAACTCCCAATTCATAGGCCATATTCCAAGTTTCAGCTTTATCTAACCACATAAGGGGTGTTTCTAAAACAAATGTATAATCCATAGCCAAATTCAAAGTTGTATTTAAAGATTTAATAAATACATCTCTACAGTCTGGATATCCGCTGAAGTCGCTTTGAGAAACCCCAGTCATAATTACATTGATATCCCTTTGTTTAGCAAATATACCTGCAAAGGTTAAAAATATCATATTCCTTCCATCTACAAATGTATTCGGAACTTCATCTTCTGCTACATCTCCCTTTTCCACCTCTAAATCCGACCTTGTCAGAGCATTTGGAGCCAGCTGATTCAACAGCCCCATATCCAATATGTGATGTTCCACCTCATTTTTTTTACATAGTTCTTTGGCACATTCTAATTCTAAACTATGTTTTTGACCATAATTGAATGAAACTGCAATAACTTCTTTATACAATTTTTTAGCATGAAACAAAAGGGTTGTACTGTCCTGTCCCCCGCTAAAAACTAAAACACATCTATCTTTATTTATTCTATCTTTCATAAACTACTCCTTTTTTTAATTATATTCTTGTATAAAATCAACATAACTCCTAATTTGTATTGAACGTCACGTTCATTTTAAACTCCCTGCTTATTTCCCCAGATAAACTTATGCATCTGCAGCTGCAATCTGACTCCATTTAGGTTAAAATTCTTCATAAATTCGACTATTTCATCCAATTCTATTTTTTTATATATAGAACTGAAATATACACTGCATCTGTCGATAAGGTCATACTTTTCTATAATTCCTTTCGCTTTCAGGAGGTCCTTGTAATCACCTACAACAAATTTTACTGTATCCAGCTCAGATATTGTTTCAAAGTTTTTCATAGACATAAACTCTTCCATCTCACTTGAGGGCCCTTTATAGTCCATTGTAAAAGATAAGTTTTTTACATCCAATCTGAATAAATTCAAATCGATACTTCCATTTGTTTCAATTTCCAAAAATAAAGACCTGTCTTTCACTATATATTCCATCAGATCTTTAACTTCTACGTCTAAAAGTGGCTCTCCCCCTGTAAGAGTTACATTTTTAATCTTTGTATCTAAAATATAGTTGTATATATCTTCTTTTGTCATAGGTGTTGCACCTACGTTTTCTTCATTGGCCCACATTGTATCGCAATAATTACATCTTAAATTACACTTTGCAAGCCTAATAAAAACCGCTAACTCTCCCGATCTCTGCCCTTCTCCATTTATACTTACAAATTTTTCAACTACATTGTAATATTTCATAATATTTACCACCTTTTTATCTTTAAGTAAACTATAATTCTTGTATTAAACTAACCTTACTCACAGTCTAGATGCAACGTCACATTGCCCTTGCCTATTTTTCGTATGTCGCTGAATTAGTAGGAGTTTCATATACAGTTACCCTTTTTACAGAATATCCCTTCCCCTCTAAAATTTCATAAAAATACCTTGAGAACTCCTCAGCTGTCGGCCTAAAATCCACCTCTATTATATTGAAATTATCTTCCTTCAAACAATTTAATGTCATTTCTTTCATGGTACCCTTTTCTATAATCAGAGCATGGTCATGGTCATCTACCATCTTTTTTATATCTTTTTTTATATCTCCAAAATCAACAACCATTCCTCTCAGTTGTCCCTCTTGTTTTAATTTTTCACCACATATTTCTGCTATAACTTTCCATCTGTGTCCGTGAATATTTGAACACTTCCCCTGATAACCTGCTAAGAAATGAGCACTGTCAAAACTGTGTTCTCCCTTTAATATATACATACTTTATTTCTCCTCTATATAAATTTTTCTCCATAATAACAACATCCTATAGCTCCATTAAACTGTGGATCCTCTAGGACTTCTACCTCTGTATAATCTGATTTCAGATATTCTACAATAGAACGGTTTTTTGCTACTCCTCCACTGACAACAAGAGTATTCCCTCTAAATTTTGTAAGTAAGGGACGTAATCTGCTGTACATAGAATAATTTATCCCTGCTGCTAACCTGTCCAAAGGTATCCCTTCAGCAATCTTTCCAATCAATTCTGATTCTGAAAAAACAGCACATGTTGAATTAAGTTTTACTGGATCTTTAGAATAATTTGAGAGTGAATCCAAAGGGACCTCTAAAACATTAGCCATATTCTCTAAATATCTCCCACAAGAAGCTGCACACTTATCATTTAGATCTAAATCAGTAGCCAGACCCTTTTCAATTTTTACAATTTTTACATCCTGTCCCCCAATGTCTAAAAGGATAAAATCTTTTTTTCCTGACTGGGCTAAAGCCCCATATACATGAGCTTTTATCTCATTTATAGGTTTAAACATACTCAGATCTGTATTATTCCGTCCATATCCTGTGGAAACGGCCAGATCCACATCCTCTATTCCTAATTTCTTTAAATCTACGATTATTTTATTCTGGTATTGGCAATAATCTCTGTAAAAAGATACTGTACTTATCTTCTTTCTCAATACTATTTTTTTTTCTTCTGTAACTATAATTTTAACTTCTCTGCTGCCTAAATCTATTCCTACTATTTTTTTAGGAGTTATTTTTGTTTTACAGGTAATATCATTCATTAATTATCTCCAATCTGTTTTTAGCATAATCACGTTGCTTTTTATCCTTTAACATATCTAAAAAAGCTTCTATCCTTAATTTAGTCCTGGCATCTAAAACATTGGATTTATCCCCTTCGATTGTTAATATAGGTATATTTAACTCCTGTTTTAAAATTATATCCTCAACTGCACGATGGCAGAATGCCTGGGTATAATGGATAACCGCGTCTAATTTTCTTTCTTTTATCTGCTTTTTTATATCCTCTAACCTGAAATCTATATCATATGTATATGTATAGTTATAATACTGTTCATATATATCTTTGGATTCCATGGCTCTTGGAAAAGCAAACTCCCTCTGAACTTCATTGTATATAAACCTTCCGTCTAAGACCTCAACATAATCATGAAGATCTCCCTGCATAGGGGGTATCCCTAGATATCCCAGCTTTAATCCTTTTTTATCTATAGGTCTTTTATTTATTTCTTCTATCTTTTCATCTAAAAAATTACTGTATCTCTCCACATCTCCGTCAAAATCACTGAAACACAGCTGAAGTATATGATTTTCAAAACCTGTTGCCTTCCCCTCTAGAGTCAATGCATCTATGTATTTCGCTTTTTCCCTTATCAGGTTTAGTCTATCTCTCTGGGACTCTACCTCTTCATAGGATACACCCATATATTTCATAAGTTTATCTAATTCATTTTTTATATCATCTAAAGAGTGGGAGTGGGGATAACCGAAAGAATGTATTTTTATATTATTTTTTTTAAATATTTCTAAAAGTGTTTTAGTATTAGAGCAATCCCCCTCTGTTACACCCAAAACTTCCTCTATTCCATTTTCAATGCAGGCACCGTATATTCCCTTAATCCAGGCACACATACTTTTAGGAAATCCGTCCCGTTCTGCTTTTTCTATATATTTTCCATAGTCTTTGGAAACAACAAAAATATTATTTAAATCTATGGGAGTATACCCTGCTGCTAAAAGTACCTCTATCGGTACGGTAGTTGTTAAACCTATTTTTTTCATTTTTTTCCTTTCATAATTTAAGCAATAAAAAAGCAACGTGGCGTTGCATCCAGACAAGCACAATTAACTTCTTGCAATTAGTATTTTGGTGATGCCCCTCCGGGTATAAACTTTTAGGTAATAAAAAAGAGGATACACACAGTATCCTCCAATAAAATCAAAATAGAACTCTGAAAAATTTCCAGAATTGTGTCCTAGTTTTATTTATAGACAGGATGGTACCAGTGAACTGTCTTTATTCAGTTTTGTACTATATATTATCATATTTTCATTTATATTCATAATAAAAAATACTCTGAAGTCTTTGTAGATTAATTAAAGCCATGTAAACATTAGCTTTTTATTCGTTTTCTTCTTATCTTATGCTCTATAGGTATATTAAAAGTATAAATTTAAATTTGTTTACACTATTTTTACATTAAATAAACATTGGATTTACATCCTTGGTTTATAATACCTGTATATTAATAGAAAATAATCAAGGAAAAATACCAGCTATACAGTAAAAGATATTGAAAATATAAATTTGTTCTTTGTAAAAAGACTGTAAATATGTCAATTATTGATGATAGAATGGTGAATTTAAGGAGGAGTAAGATGGGATTAGATATATTTTTTAAAGTTATAGGAGGACTAGGAATCTTTCTATATGGTATGCACCATATGTCAGGTGGAATGCAAAAAATCGCCGGAGCTAAGATCAAAAGTATCATTGGTCTGCTGACTAAAAACAGGGTTATAGCTTGTATAGTCGGTGTGGTAGTTACAGCCATGGTCCAGTCATCTTCTGTAAGTACAGTTATGACTATTGGATTTGTTAACGCTTCACTTATGAGTTTAAAACAGGCATTAGGTGTGATCTTAGGAGCCAACATCGGTACCACTGTTACTGGTTGGATCCTGGTACTAAAAATCGGAAAATATGGTTTACCTATGGCAGGAATAGCTGCTATTTTCTACTTATTTGCTAAAAATGAAAAAGTAAAGACTAAAGTTTTAACGTTTATGGGATTAGGAATGATCTTCTTTGGATTACAGCTTATGAGTGAAGGATTTAAACCCCTTAGAACTATGCCTTTCTTCATAGAATTATTTCATAGTTTTGATGCTACCAGCGGTTTTGGTGGAGTAATAGCGGCTGCCCTTGTAGGAGCTTTACTTACAGCCATAGTACAGTCGTCTTCAGCTACTTTAGGTATAACAATAGTATTAGCCAGTCAGGGAATGATAAATTCTGAAACAGCAGTTGCTCTAGTCCTAGGAGAAAATGTAGGTACGACAATCACTGCTATGTTAGCTGCTTTAGGAGCTCGTGCCAATGCAAAGAGAGCAGCAATAGCTCATACGGTTATAAATGTTATAGGTGTAACATGGGTAGTATCTATATTCCCATTCTACCTTAAATTTTTAGCTAACTTTGTCGATCCTGTATCAAATATTACTAAATATATTGCCACTGCTCATACAATGTTTAACGTAACTAACGTATTATTATTCTTACCATTTATAGGTTATATAGCTAAAGTATTGGAAAAAATGATAGTTGAAAAGGCTGAAGTAGTAAAAAAACTTACTCACTTAGATGAAAGAATGCTTGAAACTCCTGATGTTGTAGTAGAGCAGACAAAATTAGAGATAAATAAAATGGGAACGGAGATTATCTCATCTTTCAGTGATTTAAAGAAAACATTTATAGATAATTTACCTGTAGATTCCAAAGAATTCCAAAATGTATTGGATCTTGAAGACAGGATGGATCTGGTACAAGATGAGATTGCTTCTATAAATTCTAAAGTTCTTACTCTAGATTTAGAAGCACCAATCATAAAGAAAGCCAGAAAAAATATAGCTATCTCAGATCAATATGAATCTGTTACAGATTATCTAAAAAGAATTGCATTTATCCATAAGAGATTATTTGATAATGACCAAAAGCTAAGCAAGAAAAACTTAGAAGAATTGGAAAAAATTCATACTATGACTGTAGATTTCTTTGACTATGTAGACACCTCTTATAAGGATGAAAACTATAAAATCTTAGGAGAAGCTACTAAAAGATCTGCCAATATTTCTAATCTGTATAAAGAGATCAGAAGAAATCATCTGGATAGAATGGCTGAAACAACTAAATCGCCAGTATTGGTTACAGGATATATGGATATATTAAATCACTATAAAAGATTGAGCGATCACTCTCTGACGGTAGTAGAAATATTAAACATATAAAATCTAAAAAAAGATTCCCTTATGGGAATCTTTTTTATTTAATAAATGATAATGTTGTTTTAAAATAACACTATATATAACAATGGTAAGATGAAAACTGTTAAAACCCCAGCTACTCCAATGGCTAATCCACTCATAGCTCCTTCAGTTTCTCCCATCTCAATAGCTCTAGAAGTACCTACAGCATGACTTGCAGTCCCAATAGCTATTCCTTTAGCTATTTTATTTTCTATCTTAAAAATCTTACAGATAAATGGTGCTAAAACGGCTCCTGTTATCCCAGTTATCATAACCATCACTATGGTAATAGGTATAATTCCTTCTACCTGTTTAGATAACTCTATGGCTATAGGAGTTGTCAGTGATTTTGACAGGGAAGATTTTATAAGACTCAAATCCATCCCCAATACCTTTCCTATAAGGGTGCAGGACAGTATAGATGTCAAAACTCCTACAACAACTCCTCCTAATATTGGTATGAAATGCTGTTTCAACAGATCTATTTTTTTATACAGGGGTACCGCTAAAACTACTGTGGCAGGCCCTAAGAAGAAAGAGATCAGGTCTCCTCCTTTTTTATAAGTTTCCAATGGTATTTTAAAATATAACAATATAGGGATTATAATTATAAGGGCTATTAATATAGGATTCAGAATAGGTAGTTTAAACTTCTTATAGATCTCCAACCCTATTATATAAGCAGCAATTGTCAGACAGATTCCAAATAAAGGACTGTTTAATAGTTCTATCATTTTTTCCTCCTATTTATCAGATATTGAACTGTAAGACCTGTAGTCACCATGGTAATTATGGTAGTTAATATCATAGTTACTACTATTTTCAATACGTTTCCATTCAGCAGATCTAAAGCGGAGATAAGTCCTACTCCCGGCGGAATAAAAAATATAGCCAGGTTGAGCAGGATATTATTAGCTCCCTTCTCTACAAAATCTACGTCAATTAATTTTCTTTCCAGCAAAATAAAGAGTATCAGCATTCCAATGACCGGCCCTGGAAAAGGGAAGTTGATGGATTTACTGATCATCTCTCCTAAGTAAGTTACCATAAATATAATGGCATATTGTTTAATCATGATCTATCACCTCGGGAAGTATTATACCATAAAAGCAACGTGACGTTGCATCCAATTAGCTATAAATTTTAAGAGCAGTATACCAGAACTTAGCCTTGTCCGCTTCTATAGTTAGAAACTAAAATAGGTGAAACATAAAGTGAGGAAAATCGTATTAAAAAAAGGTATAGTTGGTGTAGATTGGCAGCAAAAAAGTTTTTAGATTTATTTTTCTTTCTAGAAATGTTAATATTAGGAGTAAAAAATATATATAATAGGAGTAAAATATGGGATTTAGTCATTTTAAAGATGGAAAAGCTATCATGGTAGATGTAAGTAAAAAAGAGGATACTAGCAGAAAGGCTATAGCCTGCGGGAGTATAGAGGTCAATTCTGAAACTATGAATCTCATTGTCAATGGAGGAGTTAAAAAAGGAGATGTTTTAGGAGTAGCCAGAGTTGCTGCCATTATGGCTTCAAAAAAAACTCATGAACTTATTCCCATGTGTCACCCTCTGCTTCTTACAGGAGCCGACATAGATTTTGAAATAGATCAAAAAAAGTTAATCATATATGCTAAGGGAACTGTTAAAACTACAGGACAAACCGGAGTAGAGATGGAAGCTCTTCAGATGGTAAGCACAGCATTATTAACTATTTATGATATGTGTAAAGCCATAGATAAGGAGATGATCATAGGAAGGATCTATCTAGAAGAAAAAACAGGCGGTAAGAGTGGGAAATTTGTTAATTCTAAGATCTAGTTTTTTCTAATATATAAATAATCACGGGTATAAGAAGCTTATACCCGTGATTTAAATTATCTATATAAAAGCAACAGTATCTACCTTTTTTTTATTAAAGGTACTCAAAATTGAACCTTCTAATTCATCCAATAAACCATACTTTTTCCTATACTGTCCCCTCTTTTTACTTGGAACACTCAGTATATCTTTTTTTTCTAGTTCTTCCGGCAGAATCCAAAGGCCCACCTTTGTTTTTTCAGCATTTAAAGACTCCCAAAAGTTGTCATAACTAGAGTGGATAGTCCTTTTCTTCTTGTACCTCTTGGCAGTATAGACATGCTGATTATTTCCCACACATATCTTATCTATCTTCATCTCCAATGATTTTTCAAGAAAATAAAGTGATTCCATCAGAACTTTTTTAGGAAATATTCCATATAAATTTTTGGTAGCTGTTTTTATTATACTGTGATCCACACCTCTTGGAGCTCCCTGGAGTCCCCCTATGAATACTCTGAATTTATCATTTTTTCTCTGTAGGCTGAAAGTAAGGGTAGAAAGGGTTATATTCTCTGAATTGGTCAGGATCAGATTAAATTCTCCCTCCTTGTCATAATGGGGATAGAGAGCTAAATTTATATAAAACATCTCAGAGTTATTGCCGCAGATATCTCCCAACTGAATCTGTCCCTTTGTATAGAGTGATTTCCTCATCTTTTCAGAAAAATGAGTATCTATAAATTCATAGCTGTCTTTTATTGTATTTAACTTTTCACTCATTTTAAATGAGCTCGACAGGTAGGGTCTATGCATCTTGCTTACTAAGATAGGATATTGATAGACTGTCGAAGAGAGATAATCATGCTTCAAGATAAAATTTGTCAGATTATTTACCCAAGGATAATAAAGAAGAGTTCTCAAGGTAAATCTCATCTTCTTTTTTTGTGTATTGAGCTGACCTTTTTTACTTCCCTGCTTAATTAATTTAGAATAAAAAAATATGTTTTTCATTGTTGATCTCCTTTAATAATTTCAAAATTTGATGATATATTAGATATGATAACAATTTTTTCTTAAATATTAAGAGGTACTTCACAAAGTGTATTAAATCATACACGAAAAGATCAATTTTATGAGGGAATAAAAAAAGGCTTAAGTCTCAATAAACTGTAACCATGAAACTGGACACTTGAAAAAAAGTGTTAGTTTCATGGTTTTTTTGATACAATTTTTTAATAAGAGTTTAAAGGGGTGAATTAAATGTCTAAAAAAATATTTTCAGATATAGAAGTTACTAAATTATCTAAAAATAAAAATATTTCTAAAGTTTCAAATAAAGCTATTACATATACTTTTGAATTTAAAAAGAAATTTATTGAGGAATATAAAATGGGAAAGCCTCCGCGTATAATTTTTGAGGAAGCTGGCTTTGATGTGGATATTTTAGGTATGAAAAGAGTTGAAACTTCCTCTAAACGTTGGAGGAAAGCTTTTAAAGATAATGGTGAACTGGGTTTAATGGATTCCAGGAAAACATCTTCTGGAAGACCTCTGAAAAGAGAGTTAACAGATTTAGAAAAAATTAAACGTTTAGAAGCACAGATTGAATATTTAAAAATAGAGAATGAATTTTTAAAAAAGTTAGACGAGATCGAAAGGGGGGATGCTTAAATAAAACTGAGATTTTTGAAGCTATTAAATTAATAGTTAAAAGATATAAGTTGAAATCAAAAATTAAATTTCTATGTTTTCAAGCGGGGGTTTCCAGGTCTGGTTTTTACAACTATATTAATTCAGAAAAAAATAGAAATAATAAAGAAGCTAAAGATTTAAACTCCAAAAGATTAATTCTAAAAGCTTTTAATAGAAGAGGTTTTAAGAAGGGCGCCCGAAGTATCAGGATGATTTTAGAGAATGAATTTGATACTATTTTTAATTTGAAAAAAATAAGAAGAATTATGAAAAAATACGAAATAATATGTCCTCACAGAAAACCGAACCCCTATAAAAACATAGCTAAAGCAACTAAGGAACATTCGACTGTCCCTAATATATTGAAAAGAGAATTTAAACAAGAAGTTCCTAAAAAAGTTCTCCTAACTGATATCAGCTATCTAACTTATGGAATTGGAAAAAGAGCTTATCTTTCAACAATAAAAGATGGTAGTACTAATGAAGTATTAGCTCATGAGGTGTCTCATAGTCTTAGTATTGATATTGCTTTAAACACGGTTAAGCGCTTAGTTAAAAGAAAGTTTAAACTCCATCCAGAGTGCATTATTCATTCGGATCAAGGCTTTCACTATACTAATCCTAAGTTTCAAAGATTAGTGAAATCAAAGAAAATTATCCAATCAATGTCGCGAAAAGGTAACTGTTGGGATAATGCTCCTATGGAGTCATTCTTTGGACATATGAAAGATGAAATAAATTTAAAGCCCTTAAAAACATTAGATGATGTAAAGAAAGAAGTATCTAAATATATGAATTATTACAATAACCATAGGTATCAATGGAACTTAAAAAAGATGACTCCTGTGCAATACAGAAATCATCTTTTAACAGTATCTTAACCATACCTTTTTTTTAAGTGTCCTTGACAAAGGGTACAGTTTACAACGACTAAAGCCTTTATTCGGTTAAATATTTAAGGAAAATGTTTCAGTAAAAACTAAACTTTCCATTTTTTTTAAAGTTCTCTTTCCAAGGGGAAGAGTCATATTATCATAAAAAACAAGTACTTCTTCTTTAAAATCCAGTGATTTAACTTTACTTTTATTGATGATATATCCTCTCTCTACACGAATAAAATTAAGACTCAGTATATTTTCTAATTCTCCCAGAGAGACCTTTGAAAAATACTCTTCCTTATTAAAAAGAGTAATAATAGACCTTCTCAGGAGTCTGTCATAAGATATATAAGCTATATCCTCTTTTTTTATGAGGGATAGAGAAGAAGAATTTTCTATCCTCAAATACTCGACACTTTCTTTAAAAAAATCATCTATAACCTTTTCCAACATAATAAAATCTCTTTTGGAGATCATATCGAATAGAGATTTATTTTTTAGGAGCATCCTAGCTGTTGAAGTCGTTGAATTTCCCATTAAAACCACCGCTTTATTTATAGAGTTCAAATAATTTAATCCACCTTCTTCAGAAAAGGTTTCATCCAGGATCAAGAGGGAAGTTTCCTTTATTAATTCAGGTGATTTTTTTACATTTAAAAACTCTATTTTTATATTATTACATATAAGAAGGTAAGTAGAATTACTCACCCAAAGGCCGATTTTGATCATGGGCATCCACCTCCTTTATAAGGGTATCTAACTCCTCTAAAAGACTATCTTGAATGGTTTGTTTGGTCCTCTCATCTGAGATAGAATTATTCAGTATGAGAAGATCTTTTACCTCTATCAATCTGGTTCCTATGGCAAAGTTATCTAAAGAATATTTTTTTAAATCTATCTCACGGTGATTAATTCTAAGAGCTACTCCAGGAAGTTCATTCATCAGATCCTCTATTGCTTTTCTCTCAAATATTTTAAGTCTGTAATAAGGTAATATCTCAAGAGCTATAATACTCTTCTCCTGAGCAATCCCATAAAAAAATATATTTTCCTTAGTACTTTCAATATGTTTAATCCCATCAAAGTTAACTTTAAGATGGATACTTTTGAGATGAATGATTTTTGAAATTTCATTTTCTATCAAAAATTTTAACTGTGAAATATTCAAAATTTCAGACTCTTTAAATAAAATATGATTTAAGGAAAAATGTTGGGATTCCACAGCATTTTTTAAATTGATATAAAGAAGGTCAGTTCCTAGCAATATAATAAGAGCCATAAGGGTTGATTTAAAATCCCTAGTATAGATAAGATATAGATAGGCTAAAAAAACTATATAATTTACACGACCCATCCACCAAAAAGTTGACCTTAACAATCCGTATTCTCTAGAACCTGAAAATACATATGCCTTAAACAATACCAGAATAAATACCGATAGAAATATATATATCTCAACAACACTATCGATCCTTCCATTTTCAAATTCATGGAAGGTATAATACCATGTAAATATTGTGGTAAGAAAAGCTACAAAGGAAAAACTTCCTTCATTAAACAATTTAAATTTACGAAATCCCTTTAATGGAAACGGCATAGTAGCAATAAATATTATAGTAGATATCATGGGAAATAAAAATTCCCTACTGGAAACAAGAACTATAAAAAACAACATAAATATATTTGTATTTTTTATGTGTAGCAGGAGATCAAAAACTTTTCCAAAATCCAGAAAAACTAGAGCTCCTAAAAAACCTATTTGGAGAACAAAAAAAAGATTTATGAGCTTTTTTATGAAGCTCTCAAATGGTATTTTTATCTCTTTAACAACCCATTTCAGCATTGAAAAGCCTAAAAATACTTCAAACAGCAACGATAGTTTATATGTAAGTTTCCAGACTTCAAAATCATAATATTTTAACCCGAACATTATAATCCTGAGAGAAATTATGATTAACAGCGACAGAGTCGCTGCTCTGAGAAATCTATTTTTTTCTTTATTGATAATGGTTGATGTAAAAAATATAAATATCGTAGATATAAACAACATAGAATATAAAAATATAGATTGTTTTTTATCAAAATCTGAAGACTTAAAAAATATCTTTGAAAGTTTTTGATACCCCTCAGTCCGATTGAATTCAATAATTTTTTTCTGGTCTTCATATCCAAGCTCAAGAGTATATCTTCCCTTGTCTAACTCAAAAATATAGATATCATCCAAAAAATCTACCATAGGGACATCTATCAAATCATTGTTCTGATCATATATATCAACATCAATTAGATTATAGATCTCTGGAAGTTTTTCCAAACCGACCTCTAATTTTAGATAATTCCCTGTAGCAGCTGGATGGTATAAAAGTAATATATAGACTAGGGGTATAAAAATAAGCCCCAAATATTTTTTTGATTTCATATTTCCTCCAATAATTTTTTTAGTTTATTATAACATGTATTTTATTGAGATAAAGACTATTTTTAACCCCACATACCCTTGCTTACTATTTTTTGTCTCTATTTAATCTTAAAAAAATACTTCTAATGGCAGTCTTGTGTATTTTAAAAGTAATATTGTGTATCTTAATAATATTATTGTGTATGGGATAAATAAAATCATATATTTTATAGTATAATTGCCCTATCAAATTATTTTTTAGGAGGAAAATTTATGAAAAGAATTAAAATTTTATTAGGAATGGTATTCTTACTATCTAGTATGTCATTTGCAACTGGATTTCAATTTAATGTAGCAGGCAAACAGATGCCGGCATCTGAAGATGTCAGCGGATTAAGACTAAACCTATTTTACGGTAAAACTACCAATATGACTGGTTTGGATATAAACATTTTAGCTTTAGGAGAAACTGATAATTTTACTGGTCTTCAGTTAAGCCCATTTTCACTTGGAGCTAACAAGGTTAATAACTCATTTAAAGGAGCTGGATTTGGTTTAGTAAATATCCACGGTGGCGAGTCTACAGGAGCTATTTTTGGATTAGTAAATATGACTCACAATGTAAAAGGTCTTCAATGGGGAGCAGTTAATATCTCTGACGGAAGATCTACAGTTAACCTTGGTTTAGTTAATATCTCTCAGAGTTCTGCATTTCAAATGGGATTATTTAATATGACCAATGATCTTACAGGGGTACAGTTAGGTCTGATCAACATGGCAAAAACTGGATTCTTACCAATATTCCCATTCTTTAATATCGATGGAAGAATATTCTAATTCTGTATTATAAAATTAAATAGATACATACAGCCTCAAATTTATTTTGAGGCTTTTATTATTCCCATATTTTTTTAAATTTCATATATATCAATCAGTAAAAAACATTTCATATCCATTTCTTACTACTATAGTATCAAAATCTAATGGTTATTTTTTAGAAATGTAAAATATATTACAAAACAATTGTTTTATTTCCTGTATTCTTTATATAACAAAAAAAGGGGGGATTAATTTATGGTTACAATTAAACTTATTGGAATTCTTATAATAATTATAGGATTCTTATTAAAACTGGATACTATAGCCGTTGTTATTATTGCAGGAATTACAACAGGCTTAGTTTCGGGATTGGATTTTTTTACTATTTTATCTACACTGGGGGAAGCGTTTGTTAAAACTAGATATATGACACTGTTTCTTTTAACTCTTTCAGTTGTAGGAATTTTAGAAAGAAATGGTTTGAAAGAACGGGCTTCTAAATGTATTGGGGAGATGAAATCTATAACTACGGGAAAGGTACTAACCATGTATATGATTATAAGAACATTAGCTGCTGCTTTTTCTGTGAGACTAGGAGGACACGTACAATTTATAAGACCACTTATCTACCCTATGGCGCAAGGGGCAGGAGAAAAGAAAAATGGTGTTTTATCTGAAGATAAAAACGAAAATATCAAAGGAGTTGCCTGTGCTGTAGAAAATTACGGAAATTTCTATGGACAGAATGTATTTGTAGCCAGTGCAGGAGTACTTTTAGTAGTAGGAACACTTCAGGAATTAGGAGTCATTGTAACACCATATTCAGTTTCTAAAGCTGCTATTCCAGTTGCCATCATTGGACTAATTTTTTCTGTAATACAAAATCATATGCTGGAAAAAAAGATAGCTAAAACTGGAGGGGAGAGCAAATGAAAAGTATGATTCTTGAAATTATGTATATATTGACAGGTTTAGTAGCAATAGGTACAGGAATATATGCTCTGACAGACAAGGAACATAAAACAAAATTTGGTACAGGAATATTTTGGATCTTGTTTGGATTAATTTTTATTGGTGGGAAAAAAATACCACCTCATATTGTCGGAGGACTTTTGGTATTCATGGGAATTCTGACAGCTTTAAACAGGGTAGGAGCAGGTTCACAAAAGAACTCTTCAGAAGAATATCGAATTGAAAAAAGTAAAACCATAGGAAACATAATATTTTTCCCAGCATTAGCTATTGGAATAGTTGCTTTTGCCATCGCTCAATTTACTCCTTTAGGAGGATTAGTAGGTTTAGGACTAGGGTCTATCATAGCACTTATTCTCACTCTTATCATAACTAAAGAAAAACCTGAATATGTAGGATATGACAGCTCTAGGATGCTTCAGCAAATAGGATCTACAGCAATTCTACCACAGCTTTTAGCTGCATTGGGAGCTCTCTTCACTTTAGCAGGTGTAGGAGATGTTATAGCTGATTTAATGGGCTCAATCGTTCCCCAGGGAAATATTTTAGCAGGTGTGGTAGTCTACTGTCTTGGAATGGCTATCTTTACTATGATCATGGGAAATGCTTTTGCTGCTTTTGCTGTTATTACAGCTGGAATAGGGATTCCCTTTGTATTTTCTCAAGGAGCAGATCCGGCTATTGCGGGAATATTAGGACTTACAGCAGGATATTGTGGAACTCTACTTACCCCAATGGCTGCTAATTTCAACGTAGTTCCTGCAGCAATTATGGATATGAAAAATAAAAATGGTGTTATCTTAGCTCAGGCACCTGTTGCAATTGCAATGTTGGTAATCCATATTGTACTTATGTATTTTTGGGCATTTTAAGGAGGATATAGATGAAGTTATTAATTACAGGATTTGATCCATTTGGAAATGAAAGCATAAACCCAGCCTGGGAAGCTGTTAAACTCCTACCATCACAAATCGAAGAAGTAGAAATTATTAAACTCCAAGTTCCTACGATTTTTAAGGAATCGATAGATGTTCTTTTAGAGGGGATAAAAAAACATAAGCCAGAAGTCGTAATTTGTGTAGGACAAGCAGGGGGAAGGTACGATATCTCTATAGAAAGAGTGGCTATTAATTTAGATGATGCCAGAATAAAAGATAATAAGGGAAATCAACCCATAGATGAGCCTGTATATTCTGATGGAGAGAATGCATATTTTACAACCCTTCCAATAAAAGCAATGGTGGAGGAGATTAAAAAAGTAAATATACCGGCTTCCATTTCCAATACCGCCGGAACATTTGTGTGTAACCATATAATGTATGGTCTACTCTATCATATAAATAAGTTTTCTTCGGCAAAAAAAGGAGGGTTTATCCATGTTCCTTTCATACCTGAGCAGGTATTAGATAAAAAAAATACACCCTATATGGATCTAAAATCTATTGCTAAAGGGCTGGAAGCTTCCATTAAAGGAATATATGAGAATAATGAAGATTTAAAGGTAACAGGGGGAACTGAATTCTAAACTTTTTCATCTTCCAAACAAAGGGTACACTGCTGCTATTTTTCAGACATAATTAAAGGAGGAGATTTACATAAATCTCCTCCTTTTTACATCCCCATTTTTCTGGCTAGAGAATAGTATAATTTTCTGGGTAGAAACTTTACTATGGTATAGAGAATTTTATTGGACAATCCTGGAATATAGAGTCCGCCTTTTTTGTTTAAGGATTTCAGTGAAAGCTCTGTTACTTTATCCGAGTCCATCCACCTTACAAGCCACCTGTTTTTAAAGGTTTCTTCTTTTATATTCAAAGATTTGTGAAAATCACTTCTCGTGAAACCAGGACAGAGAGCCTGGACTCTTATTCCCAAAGGTGAGAGCTCAAGATGAAGAGATTCTGTGAATGTTGTTATAAATGACTTGGTGGAACTGTAAAGATGATTAAAGGATGTAGGAGCAAAGCCTGCAAGGGAGGAGACATTTATAATATTCCCATTTTTATTTTTTCTCATATTTCTCGACACAAGGTAAGTAATTTTACAAAATGAATTTATATGTGCTTCTATCATTTCATATTGCTTCTCATAAGTGTCATCAAAGAATTTTTTTTTATGACCGAAACCCACATTGTTTATTAAAAAATCAAAGGGAACTGTTTCTATTTCTTTTAATAAATTATCCACTTCTTGAGGTATGGTGAAATCAGCTAAGACCACAGTAACTTTAACGTGGTATTTTTTACGGATATCATAGGCCAATTTCTCTATAACCTCTATACGTCTTCCTGTAATATAGAGGTTATAACCCTCCTTCCCAAGTTTTCTCGCAAAGGAGGCTCCTATACCACTGGTGGCTCCTGTTATTAAAGCATTTTTCATTTAAATACCTTCCTACTTTTTTTATTTCTTCAGACATGACAGTAAGAATCTTATCAAATTCAAGATAATCCTGTGTTGAAAGAAGTTTCCGTATATAGTTTATATTCCATTTGTAAATCTCCATTATCAATATTCATAATACCTTACCACAAATAAAGGTCAATTTAATATTTTAAAAATGAGGTTGTAAAAACAAGGTAATCGTCTATTTTTTTTGTATACTCTTTCTATAATTTTTTAATTGAGAGATTGAGAGAACTGTTATAAGTTTTCTTTTTATTATGATCAACTTCTTATCCTGTAATTTCTTCAGAATATTTGTAATGCCTATCCTAGAAATGTTCAATGTATTTCCGATATTTTCATGGGTATATCCATAGATCTCTACATCATTTTCTTTATGAGGATTTCTAGAGATCGCTATTCTGATTAAAAATTCAAGAACTCTCTCTTCATTGATATAAAATTTATTGAAACTCAGTTGAAAAAGAGCCAGGTGATATTTTCTAGACATACTGTGAATAAAATACGAATAGTAATTGGGATTTTTTAAAAGAATCCTATCTACCTGTTCTTTAGTTAGCTTACATATTTTTGAATCGGTAATAAAATGAAGGGTGTAATTTTCAGAGATATCAGAAAAAATTTCAAATTCGCCTAAAATCTCACCGGGGCTCAGAGTATAAATAAGCTGTTCATCTCCATTTTCTTCTGAGAGAGAGATCTGAACTTCTCCAGCGACTATAATATACAGAGATTTTACAATATCCAAACAGATGATATTATTTTTATGATACGCAGTGGTTGTTCCATGAGGAGTTAAAATATTTAAAAAAAAGTCTCTCATATTGTTTTGTTTGCTGAGGTCAAAGATTGCCGAGTATTCTTTATTCATTCTATTCTTCTCCTTTTTTACTTTAATCTTATAGTTTTTCAATTATATATATTTATTAGTAGAGATTATAGCATATTTTGTATTAATAGTCTTAATTCTGTAGATTAAACCAACTATTCTTCAGATCTTTTGCTGAGTTACTGATCTAAAGATTAATTTCATAGTATTCTAATCAGAGAAACAAACTATTATAGTTATTTAAAAAATTGAAAATAACCATTCAATTATAAACCATTTTTAATTTTTTAATTTTTTTTAATGATAAATTATCTTTATTAAAAGGATAATGTATAATATAATTGGTATAATATTATATTATACATTTAAGGAGGAGGGGATATGAAGTCTAAAGAATCATTAAAAATTGTTATATACTATACATTATTTAGTTTTTTATGGATATTTTTTTCCGACAAACTACTTTTTATCCTGACTCAGGATTTGTCGTTATTGCATCTTTTAGGGAATTTTAAAGGGATATTTTTTATTCTTTTAACAGCTTTTTTCTTATTTAAAATGATTAAACAAAGTTATTCAAAAATTGAGAATTTAAATGAGCAGCTTCAAAAAACTATTCTGGAATCACAAAATAATCAAAATTTATATATGGAAAAAAACTTAGAATTGAATAAAGTTAATAATATTATCGATGATTATATGAGTATTTTCTTGAAGATGCTCAGCCCTATCGAATATAAGGATGAATTATTTATTTCAGAAGTATTTCGAATGGCATTTAAGGTAGCTAAGGAAAGTGATCTGGGAAGTGCCTATATTATTGAAGACGGTAAAGTTAAATTTATTGATACCATAGGATTTCCCATAGAAGATCTGAGAACAATGCCTACAGATATAAGCCTTTATAAATTTTCAAAGGATGGTGTAGTCTCAAATATAAATAACGAGAGTGAAATTTTGAAAGAAATCACAAATAAAAATTCATCCTTAACCCAGGCGAAAGAGTCTCTCTATATCGGGATATTTAAAAATGATAAAATTATAGGCGGATTTAATCTGGATATAAACATCAATTCCTCCAAACATTATTCCCATGAAACTATAAACAAAATTACGGAGATACACCACCTGTCTAATGGATTTTATAAGATAAAAAAATCCAGTGACTATAAAGTGATGCTTCAAAATGATATTGTCCAGTCATTTATTACCGCTTTGGAATTTCATGATCACTATACCAAGGGGCATTCTGAATCAGTAGCTTCATACAGTGTTCAAATAGGAAAATCACTAAATTTGGATGAAAAACAATTGGATGATCTATACTGGGCTGCAGTCATGCATGATATAGGAAAGATAATCATCCCCAGTGAAATTTTGAATAAAAAAGATAAATTAAGTGATTCTGAATATAAAATTATCAAAGAGCATTCCCAAATAGGATATGAGATAGTTTCACAGAGTGATTCTTTAAAGGAGATCTCTGAATATATTTTATACCACCATGAACGTTGGGATGGAAAGGGATATCCCAAAGGCCTCAAGGAAAATGAAATTCCCCTGTTATCTCAGATTATATCTGTGGCAGATTCGTGGCATGCTATGACATCGCAAAGAGTATATAAAAAACAACTGACCAAAGAGGAAGCTATAGACGAACTTCTAAAAAACAGGGGTACGCAATTTTCTCCCGTTGTGGTAGATGTATTTATAAAACTCATTGTTTAAAAGGACAAAATATGAATATTAAAAAAAAAGTTATTAAAATATCGATAATCAGTGCATTAATTCCTATATTATTTTTAGGAGTTTATGGGTATTTTTTAGTTAAAAATAAAATAGATGAAAGTGAGATGGAAAAAATAGAACTCATGTTTCATTCTCAAAAATCTGAATTTAATTTAATCTTCAATAAATCCAAAGCTTTATTGGATCTGGCTGAAATTATAGTCAATAGCCATGATGAATCCAGTGACCACGACAAAAATTTAAACCTTATGCTGAATAATATTGCAGCTGATAATGTGGAAGTCAAGAATATTTTTTGGGGATCGGATAAAGGAGAGATCCACACATCCAATCTAAATCTTCCAATAGACTATGACCCGAGATCACGGCCCTGGTATATAAATAGTTTAAAATCTAAAAATAATAACTTATCTACCATAACCTATGAGTTTATGGATGGAAAAAGGGGAACAACTATAACCAAAAAAGTTTACAACAAGGATGGAATTTTTAAGGGTGTTATCGGATTAGACCTGAATTTTTGCGGTCTTGAAAAAAAATTAAAAGAGTTTGCATTGGGGAAAAAAGTAACTATATTCATAGTTGATAAATTTGATTCCATTGTTATAGACTCAGCAAAAAATAATGGAAATCTTTTGCTGATCAGAGAATATATGAAAAATAATTTTCCTGTTAAGTTTTCTAAGGAAAATTATTCTTTGAGGGATATAGCCCTATCCACAGATATTTCCCGGATAAAGATAGATACTCCTAAGGGAGCCACAATTTTTATTAAAGAATACATTCCAGAGTTAGAGCTTCTTATGATTGGGGGAATCTACGAACATGAATTGACTGAGACTGCTCATAAAATAATTATTTCCAGTCTCTTATTTACATTATTAGGTTTTTCAATTACCTGGATCATTGTAAATAAATTTATCAAAAAATTAGACAGCCACATAAAAATTATAAATACCTTGATAAGAGAGATTTCTCTCGGGAACTATAAAAATGATGAAAAAAAACTTTTAGAATTTATATCCGAAGATTCAGAGTTGAATACAATAAGAAAAGAGATTGAAGCGCTTCAGATCAGTATAGAAAAAAGAGAGATCAACCTAAAAAATAGCGCTTTGATTGACTGTCTTACAGGTGTGTATAACAGGAAAGGGCTGGAACTTTTTTTGACAAAAGCAAAGGAGAAGTGGTACCTATTCGATGATTACAGTTTCTCCATAATAATATTTGATATAGATAATTTCAAAAAAATAAATGATACCTATGGTCACATATTTGGAGACAAAGTTTTAAAGTCAATCTGTAAAAAATTTATAGAAAATATTGATGAAAATGATCATATATCCAGATATGGAGGGGAAGAATTTATAATCCTTCTCCACAATATGAATCGCAAGGAAGGATTTAAAGTAGCCAATAAATTAAAAAAATTAGTAGAAAAGATAGATTTTATATCTCCTATCGATACAAAAGAAATAGTAAAAATAACTGTAAGCGGCGGTGTCGCCGAATATCAAAAGGACCTAGATATAGAGGAGCTTATAAAAAAAGCAGATATGATGCTATATAAGGCTAAAAATAGTGGTAAAAATAAAGTTATGTGTTAGTCCCAAAAAGAATATTAAAACAATTTAAACAAACCTGTAATTTTTACTGAAGTTACTTTAAATAAAATAAAAATAGATATCTAATTAGATATCTATTTTTTTATTCTAAATCTTCTACAGAACCTTCTCCATCTCATACCACACAGCTCCTCCATGGGTAGAGGCTGAAACTCCTATCTTCTTATACCCCATCCTCTCATACATTCCCATAAGGTTTTCCTTGCAGAGTAGAAGAACCTTCTCCTTTCCCATCTTCTTAGATATTTCGACGAATTCTTTCATCATTATCTTGGCTATTCCTTTTTTTTGATGGACAGGATCCACAGCTACTGAAAAAACAACTATATTTTTCCCACCATGTTCATGACCGATTAGCCCCTTAAATTCTTCATCTGTTATATCTTCCTGATTTGTTGAGCCGCTATTTATATGAGCTACTATCTCCCCATCTAATTCTCCCACTATAAATCCTTCAGAAAATTTTCTTAACCTTATTTCTATATTTTCTTTACAGGCTGCTTCCTCCTCTGGAAATGTTTTCCCTTCCAAGATAAAACAAGCTTCAATATCTTCTAACCTTCCATTTCTTATCTTCAATTCCATCTTATCCTCCTGCTATATTTTTTTAATAAAATTATAGCATATTTCATATCAAAAAAATCTTAAATATTTTCACCTAAATTTCTTAATAACCATTTTATCGCTCTTTATTTTTCTTCCAAGAAAATATCACCCCTATATTCATAACCTTTACTTTCTTATTATTTAATTTTTCATATTGATATTTAGGCAACCCCGGTAGTGCATCACCAAGCTTAAAAGTTCCCCAATGACCTGGGATCATAAACTCTGTCCCCAGATCCTCAACAACAGATATAAACGTTCCAAGCATTCCTATAAATGGAACAATGATATCCAAAAACCATATAAAGAGGAGAGCTTTTAAATTCTCCTCTATTTTCTATTAGTTATTTCAATTCTCTTTGATTTTTAGTTCGAATTTATTCTTATATTTATGGTAAAATTTAATTTCTTCTAAAGTAACCGCAATAGGACTTAGATATATTTTTTCTTTTACCTCCAAATATCTCTTCCTAAGACCAACTTGTTTATTTTTTTCAAACTTATTACATTTTCTCATATTACATCAGAGTATTTACTAGTAGATTTTTTCAATAATCCCCATCTCCTTGATTTTCCATATATTTTTTTTAGTATAAAACAAATATGAAACTCAATTAATTATGTATTTAACTAAAAGCAAAAGCTACAATACCTATACCTAATGAGTAGAAAATACTAGGTATAAATACCTTCCTGATTACTATCCCTTCTTTACCAGAAAGTCCAACAACAGTGCAAGCTGCTACAACTACATTAACACAAATTATATGGCCTACTCCTGCTCCAAGAGTTTGCTCTGCAAGTATTAGTGTAGGGTTTAAATTTATGATATTTGCCACATCATGTTGAATAGCACCAAAGGTAAGATTTGATACTGTACCACTTCCAGAGATAAATGTTCCGAGCATTCCTACAAATGGAGCAATAAAGATCCAGGATTCTGAAAATGAAGAACTCATTGCAGTGGCTATATATTGTGGCATAGACATATAACCAGTAGCGTTGATCCAGGAATTTGAAAATATCTGTACTAATGCTAATGTAGAAAATAAGATCAATGTAGTATTTTTTACTTGTCCAAATGAAGTGAAACAAGCTTTTTTTAATGAATTAAAATTTGAGTTCTGAATAAATATAGTTAAAAATGCAACTAGTATTAATACTGTTCCTGGAGAATATAGTAGGGGCCATTTATCTGAAATTTGTTCAAATCCCATTATATTTTTCCAAGAAAGGTCTATAGCTGTAGTTGTAAAATTTTTGATAACTGGAAATATTCTAGTAGCTAGCAGAGTAATAACTACAAGGATGTATGGAATCCAAGCTTTAAATAGCGACATCTCTTTATTAGGATTTATTTCCTCTACTTTCATATCTTCATCTAAAGCTTCTGTCCACACGTGCTTAGGAATTAAAAACTTCATCTTACAAGTGATTGTAGCTACAAAAAGTCCAGTAATAGAAGCAAGGATAGAGATAAATTCAGGACCTACAAAGTTTGCGTATAAGTATGCAGAGAGTGTATAGACTAGACCGATAAAGATAGACCAAGGGGTCATTTCAAGAATAGATTTAATTTTGTTCTTTTTACCAAAGGATAATACCAATACGACTACAAGTAATAATGGCATAAAGGTTGCAAGAAAGATATCTAATTTAGTAATTAATATTGCAATACTATCGAGATCTTTCGGTGCTAACTCTGAAATATTGCTAAGGCCTACAAAAATTGGAGTTCCCACAGCTCCAAATGGAACAGGGGTACTATTTGCAATAAGTACTAATATAGCTGCAGTTAGTGGTTGAAATCCTAAGGCCACCATTAAAGCACCAACAACAGCAACAGGAGCACCAAACCCAGAAACTCCTTCTAAGAGAGCACCAAATAAAAATGCCAGTATTATAGCTAAGATTCTCATATCTTCAGAAAGAGCTCGAAACCCCTTGTTTAACCTTGTGATGGCACCTGTATTTTTCAACATATTTAAAAGAACCATAGCGCCAAATAATATGAGAAGTATCGTCAGTGCTTTATGGATACCCTGAAGTGATGAAGCAACCAGAACTTTAGACTCCATACCCCAAATAAAATAAGCACCTAAAAGTAAGATTACATAACTTAATGCCATTCCCTTTTTAGCTGACATCTTTAAGATAACTAAAAATAATAAGGGAAAGACCACTGCAATAAGGGCTGTAAATAATAACATATTTGCCTCCTTTTTATAAAAAATTCTATAAAAAAATACTCCCATCTATAGATGGTGATGGGAGTATTTATGTTAGATAGTAAAACCTTTGATTAAAAGGGTTACTACTGATTCTATTGACAAACCTTTCCAGGATTTAAAATATTTTTGGGATCAAAAGATTTTTTTATACCTACCATTAAATTCAGGTGGCCTCCATTATACTGATCGAACATATATTTCTTCTTGGCAAATCCAATCCCATGTTCTCCAGATACTAATCCTCCTAATTCCAAAGATTTATCATACATTCTTTTAAAGACATCCTCTCTTTTTTTAGTCCATAATTCCATATCCATATTATCTTTACAGATATAAACATGCAGATTTCCATCTCCAGCATGACCAAAACTAGGTATTCTTATATCAAACTCTTTAGCTAAAACTTTTGTATATTTAATAAATTCTGCTACATTATTTCTAGGAACAACAACATCACACTCATCCATTTCATCGGTCGATCCATGTATAGCTTCTAAAAATGCTCCTCTAGCAGACCAAACAGCTTCCTTCCTTTCCTCTGTATCTACTAAGTAAGCATCCAAAGCCCCTATTTCTAAACACAGGTCAGCTACTTTTTCATAGTCTTTTTCTACCTGTTCCTTTGAGTTTCCATCAAAAGTTAACAAAAGATAGGAATCACTGGATTTATCTGGAAATACTTTCCCTAGATATTCCTCTGCAGCAAAAATTACTTCCCTCTGTAAAAATTCAATGGCTGTAGGTATGGCTTTAGATTTAATAATACTCGGGACTGCATCGATAGCAGTATTCAGCTCCTCAAATGGAACCAACAAACTTATGGTATGTTTAGGAAGAGGGATTAATTTTAAAATCACCTTTGTGATAATTCCCAAAGTCCCTTCGGAACCTATGATTAGATCTTTAATACTATAACCGGAAGAGTTTTTTACAACTTTCCCTCCCAATTCAATAATTTCTCCAGTGGGAAGAACTACTTCTAACCCCCTTACATAATCTCTAGTTACACCATATTTTACAGCTCTCATTCCTCCTGCATTGGTACTTATATTCCCTCCAATTGTTGCACTTTTTTCCCCTGGATCTGGAGGATAGAAAAAATCATGTTCTTCTACATATTTACTGATCTCCATAAGTAATACTCCAGGCTCTAATGTCAGAGTTAAGTTTTCCTCATCCAATTCCAAGATCTTATTCATTCCTGTAGTCTCGATAACTATTCCTCCAAAGAGGGGAACACATGCTCCTACAAGTCCTGTTCCTGATCCTCTGGCAGTTACAGGAATATGATTTTTATAGGCATATTTCATAATATCTGAGATTTCTTTAGTGGTATAAGCTTTTACCAATATATCCGGCATTTTTTCTATTCCACCTAATTCATCGTGGGAATAATCTGGGTTGATCTCATCTTTAAAGAGTACCCTTTCTGTATCTCCAATTATTATTTTTATATTTTCGAAATCATTCATGTCTATCTCTTTATATTTATTCTGCATCTTAGTCCTCCATTTAAAAAGTAATTTTTCTGTCTTTTTTTATTTCTTCTGTCAATTTTGGAATGACCTTATATAAATCTCCTACAATCCCATAATGTGCCACATCAAATATTGAGGCCTGTTCATCTGTGTTTACAGCAACTATTGTTTCGGCTCCATTCATCCCAGCAGTAAACTGAACTGCTCCATGGATTCCAAATGCAAATAATAATCTTGGTTTTACAGTCCTTCCACTAAGCCCAACCTGTAATTTATTACTCATCCATCCGCATTCGATAAGAGGTCTAGTACAAGCTATTTTCCCATCTACAAGATCTGCAAACTCTTGAATCATCTCAATATCTTCCTCTTTTTTTATCCCTCTTCCTATGGCAATAATTACCTCAGCATCAGCTATAGATACTTCTTTATCTTTTTTTACTACGTCTAAAACTTGAATTTTTGAATTTAATTTCTTTATATCGATCTTATGATCTATTATTTCCCCACTTTTTTCTACCGTTCTTTCAGGAGCATCAAATATCTTAGCTCTCACTGTACATAATTGAGGTCTATGTCTTTCTGTAACTATTTGTGCCATTATATTCCCACCAAATGCCGGCCTTATCTGTACCAAGTCTGTATTATCTTTCATCTTTAAGATAGTACAATCTGCAGTAAGCCCCGTTCTAAATCTTGCAGCTACTCTAGGAGCTAAAGATCTTCCTAATGTTGTAGCTCCTACCAATATGGAAGATGGCTTTTTCTTTTCAATATAATCAGCAAACACCTCTGTATAATTTTGAACTTTAAAATGCTCCAATTCTTTATAATCGTAGATATGAATTTGATCTACTCCATAATGCTCTAATTCTTCTGCTATTTTTTTTACATTTGAACCAATTAAGATCGCCTGAACTGGATGACTGATTATTTCAGCTAATTCCCTGGCTTTACCTATCAATTCTAAAGATACTGGATTTATTACGCCATTAAAATGATCTATATAAACAGTTATTCCATTCCATAACTTCTTATTCACACTTGTTACAGTTTCATCTTCTACAAATTCAATAGTTCCATTACCATTTTTAACACAAAGTTTACACATCTTACATCCAGAATTTATATGTGTCTGACCATCCTGTTCTTCGATTGCATTAAAGGGACATAGGTCTATCAATTCCATCATTTTTTTATGATTTATTTTATCGTGATTTATAACTAATTTAGCCATTTTAACCTCCTAGATAATTTTTCTTCCTCTCAATTTATCAAATAATTCAACCGCAGCTCCGTCCCCTGAAAACATCTCTTTATCTGCATTTTTAGGAGGATTAAATATTCTTTCTACCTGGGTCGGCGACCCATTTAACCCATATTTTTTTTCATCTTTATCATCTAAATCATCAAAAGTTAAAACTTTTATTTCCCTGGTAGCTGTATCTAGTTTATTTTTATAGGATGGTAGTCTAGGGGAATATATTCCCTTTTCTACAGTTATTAAACATGGATAACCAATAGTCTGTATCTCTATAGTTTCACCCATATCTGCTTCTACAGTTAGACTTTCTGAGGTTACTTCTAATATTTTACTTATATTTGAAATATGAGGGATGGATAAATATTCTGCCATCTCTGGTCCTACTTGAGCGGTGTCCCCATCGGTAGTTTGTTTTCCGCAGATTATTAGATCTATCTCACCCATTGCTTTTAGCCCTTGGGCTAGAGCATAAGATGTTGCTAACACATCGGCTCCGGCAAACTTCCTGTCAGAAAGTAATACACCTGTATCTACTCCCATAGAAAATGATTCTTTAATCACAGCTTTTGCCTGTGGGGGCCCCATAGATAGGACTCCTATTTCACTACTGACTTGATTTTTTATTTGAAATGCAGATTCTAAAGCATAAAGATCGTATGGATTTATCTTTGAATCAACACCATCTCTTAACAGTACTCCTGTAACCGGATCAACTTGAACATTAGTACCTCCAGGCACTTGTTTTATACAAACGGCAATTTTCATATATATCCTCCTTGTATTTTGAATTGGTATGACCAATTTTTTTTATAAAAATTAAAAACAAATAATCACAATTTGCTTCCTTTAAAAGGTTACTTTACGATCCACTATTATGTCAATAAAGTTATTTTTTTATTTAAATACCTTTACCAAATACAAACACTTATATTATGAAAATCCTATTTTTTTGTTTTCCTTACATGTTTTTTAGACCTATTTTAATATAAATAAAATAATTTGTATGAAAACAGAAAAATTAATTTAAATTTGGACATTGATTATAATTTATACGTAAATTATTTTTTTCACATTATTTTATAAAAAAAAACACCTCTACAAAGATGTTTTTCTTTTTAATATTTAATTTAAATTTGGCAGACTTTTCTCTATATTATCAAAATGAATGCTTAAACTATTTTTTAATCCTTCTTCATCTCTATCTTTCAGGGCTTCTAAAATCATCTTATGATCCAAGTCTATTTTTTCCTTCCCAAATTTTTCTAAAACCATATCTCTAGAAGCTATTATTGATTCTTCCAACAGTTCAGATATAGCAGAAATAATTGTAGTCATTAAAATATTTTTAGAAAAAGACATCATTAAAAGGTGAAAATCTCTGTCTAAATCGGCCAATTTTTCAATATCATTACAACTTAACATCTTCTCATAAATTTTTTCAACCTGCTCTATCTCCTCTGAAGTTACCCTCTTAACCATGAATTCCACATTAGAAAGTTCCAGCATCTTTCTGAGTTCGATAACGTCTTTTATTTTCCCCTTTTGCAATTCAAAAGCCAGAGATAATGGGTTACACAGCATATTTTTAAAGTCATTGGTGATATAGTTTCCCCCGCCTCTTTTACTTTCAATTAAACCAATTATTTCCAATATTTTGATCCCTTCCCTCACAGATGACCTCCCAATATTTAAATTTTCAGCCAGGGTACGTTCGGGGTATATCTGGGATCCATTTTTTAAATTGCCTGATTTTATTTCCTGTTTTATATGTTTTATTAACTTATGAAATTTTCTTTCCTCCATCTCTCTCTCCCTTATCTGCCTCTTTTATTTTCTTTAGTTATTTTATCAACCTTTATAAAAAAAGACAACTTTTAAAAAATAATGAGCTGTCTATATATAAGAAGAAAAATGAAGAGTTCTAGATCCCACCAAAAAATCTCACTATTCTATTAATAGTGAGATTTTTTTTAGTTTATATTTTCATAATTTTTTTATTCCATTAAAGATAGAATTATTTTAATTTCCCTCAAAAATTCTTTCAAAATATCTATGTTTTTTTATAAAAATTTTAACTATTCTAGGGTCAAAATGTTTACCGCTTTCAGATCTTATTATCTCTACTGATTTTTCATGAGTGAAGGCTTTTTTATAAACCCGTTCCTGTCGTAAGGCGTCGTATACATCTGCTAAAGCCACTATTCTGGCTTCGATTGGGATTTCTTCCCCCTTTAGTCCTTTCCCATATCCCAAACCATTCCATTTTTCATGGTGATATCTGACTATATTTAAGGCTACTGGACTAATTCCCAGATCCTTCATGAGATTATACCCTATTTCCACATGATTTTTCATTGTCTCAAATTCTTCCTCAGTCAGCTTTCCGGGCTTTTTTAATATGCTATCAGATATCCCTATCTTCCCCACATCATGAAGTGAAGCATATAACCCGACTTCATTTACAAAAGAGTTTGACATTTTAAGTTCTTCAGCCAATAATTCTGAATATTGATTTAACCGCTTTATGTGTGCCCCGGTGTCTTCATCATTAAATGTATTGGCATTTTCCAAAGTCTCAACCAGACCAATAGTTAATTTTTTTAATTTCAAAGAAGTGTTTTTAAACTTTCTTAAATGATTATAAACAAAACTTAGCAGAAAAATCGAAATTACTGAGATAATTATGGAAAGTTTATAATCTTTTGCTATTTCTATTTTCTTTATAAAAAATTTATTTTTTTCCTCTTTTATCCTATAAGAAAATTCATTGTTTAATGAATTTATTAAAAAATAAAGGACTTTATCTTTTTTAGGTATTCCAAAACTTAATTCTAACTTATCCTGAATGGTTCCTGCAACTTGAAGATTCTTTGCACTATATAGTTTTGAAAAATAATCTATTTGCTGTAATTCTCCTATTAAAATATCCGCTTTTTTAGAACTTACCGCTGCCAATACCTGTTCTATATTTTTAAATCTTATTAAGTTCCCCCCTAACCCTTTATACAAAAGATATTTTTCGATAAAAGAATCTTTTACTACAGCAATTCGATATTTTTTTAGGTTATCAAAATATGGAACGTAGCCTTCATCACTACTGCTAAAGATCAATAACGGCATCTGGGTGTAGGGTTCGGTTATAAGTATCTCTTCATTTTCAGGTATCAATTCTTCCCCATTGACACTCAATATAAATGGGTCTATGTCAAAATCAGAATCTGTATCTTCTCTTTCAAATTCTATTTTTAACCCTAATATTTTATCAATTTCATAGAAATAGTTATTTAAAAATCCTTCAGGAACTTTGTTTCCATTAATATAATAAAGCTGTGGAAACTCTTCAAAGGAAGGGAGTAATACTTTTATTTTTTTTCTCTTCTTAATATATTTTTCTATTTCAGCAGATATTTCCAGCTTATTTTTTGTATAACTCAACGTTTCCTCGTGAAAAAACTTCATCGTTAAGTCTTTATTATTAAAAATTCTCTCTACTATATCTAGCAGCGGCTGAAACTCTGCCTTTCCTCCAGTATAATAACCTGTTTTAATAATTTTTGAAAAATAATTTAATTTTACATTATTATTTGGATTTTTGACTAAATATTTTAAAGCCTCCTGATAATCTTCGATATAGATATCTGCTTCCTTAGACAGGATCGCTTCTACAGCTTCTTTTTGATTTGGTTTAGATATCAGTGTAATTAGATTCCCGTATTTTTTTATAATTTTATTTTTTATCTGATCTCCCTCTTCATAGACAATTTTTTTCCCAAAATTATCTTCTTTAAAATCGATGGAAGGATAATCTTTCCTGGTAATTGCAACTCCATCTAGCTCAATAGGCATATCTATATATTTGTACTCTTTATTATTTCTTTTATAATCTTCTACCCCCATTACTATATCAGGAATTCCTAAATCTACAGAACACTCAAATACTTCAGTATCTTCATTGATTATTTGAAAACTCAATCCTGTATTTTCTTCCAATAATTTAATTATATTAGGAAAAAAACCCTTTCTTTTCCCCTCTGAATCATAATTTAATATCCCCCTGTCTTTATCCAAATAAATCGTTATAGTTTTATTTTTATGTGCTGAAATCCATTCTTTTTCATCTTTGTTAAATTGAAGGTTTAAACCCTCTATCCCATAGATAGAAACATTCAATAAAATAAAAATTGAAAATAATAACTTATACATAACTCCTCCATCTTTTTCATATATTTATTTTTTCTTCATTGCTAACGCTTTCAGCAGCTTAAATTTTGTAAAGTTGAAAGTGTTTTATTTTTCATTAAAATTAAGTAAATAAAAAAGAGGCTACATTGTAATCATACAAATAGCATCTCTCTAAAAAAGTTGTGGCAACTGGCTGTCATATCTTAATAGACTTAGACCCTTTAGTTTTGCGTCACAAAATTTCTCCTGTTTTGCCTTTTTCAGAATTATTCTTTTAGTTATATTCTTTTATTCTTAAACAAAATATTATAACTTTATCTTCATAATAACAAAATAAAATAAAAACTTCAAATTATCCTATAAAAAGTAAGATAATGATAGGCTTTTTAAAAAACTAACTAGAATTAAGAAAATAAGAGAGATAATCAATTAAGATTATCTCTCTTGTTTCCTTAACAAATTTATATTTCAATTAAATACTTTTCTAATACCTTTTAGTCATTTAAAAATAATTGGATCTCCTCTGCTTTTTTTACAACTTTTTCATAACCTTCATTATAACTCTTATTTAATTTTTCAAAATCTCTGGTTAATATGGAAATATTACTATCGGGTCTTATTAGATATGCAATTCCTTTTTCTTCTAATTTTTCCAACTCTTCCAGAGTTTTATTATATTTTTCATGCCTCTTCTTTAAAATTTCAATCAAATTAGGATACTCTTTATAAACTACAGATGAAGCATTGAGATACCATGGTGATCTTTCAACATATCCTTTTGGACGAGTTAAAACAATCAATAATTTTTTATTCCCATCCAGTAGAGCTTTCTTATACGGAATTGGATCGGACACTCCTCCATCAATATAGTAGTTGTCCCTGATTTTTACAAAATCTGTTAATCCAGGATAGGCACAGGATGCTTTTAAAGTTTTTTCGAAACAATTTATTTTATTTTTTTCAAAATAGTGAGGCCGGCCAGTCTCAACATTTGTTGCTACAGATAAAAATCTTTTAGTACTCTTATTGAAAGCACAGTAATCAAAAGGGTTTTTAAATTTATTCATCATAATAAAAACAAAATCTGAATGCAGGATACTCTCATTGGTAAAGATCCTTTTCATATCAAAAAAATCATCGCTAAGCATGCATTCTATCAGCACTTCTTTGTTCCAACACCTTTGATTAGTTATATATGAGGCCCCTGTATAAGCTCCCATAGAAACACCTATAACATAGGGTAGATGAATATCTTTTTCTAAAAAAGCATCTAAAACACCTGATCTAAAAATTCCTCTCATACCTCCACCCTCGAGGATTAAAGCACTATTTCCCATATTTATCCCTCCATAAATAACAACTATTAAATATAATATATAATTATTTTTTGATTTCTTTTTATAAATCTATTTTTAAGTCTCTAGTATAACCAAAACTACCAAGACAAATCAAATTATATTTTATAATTATTTCTTCTTCTAAAGAATTCTTTCCTAATATTAGAAGACCTATCATATTTTTATTTTTATAACCTAAGAATATCATCTAAACTTTTTTGTGTATAGTGGTTTCCGTTTAGTTATATAGTTTCATTTAGGAAAGTATTGATTCTTTATTCTCTCTGTAATATAATTAATATAAAGAAAGAAACTGGAGGAGATAAACATGGATAAAATATATTCAAAAGGATGTAGAATAGAGGAAACACTTAAAATTTTAGGAAATAAATGGACATTTCTAATAATTAAAAACCTTATGGGAGATAAGCTGAGATTTAACGAGTTGTTACATCTTTTAAACGGCATAAGTCCAAAAACATTAACTGAAAGGTTAAGAAGTTTAGAAAAAGAAGGAATAATTACAAGGAAGATATACCCTGAAATTCCTCCTAAAGTAGAATATAAACTGACACCTAAAGGTGATGACTTAAAAATTATTCTAGATACTTTAAATCAGTGGGGAAAAAAATATATTTAGATCTATTATTTTAATTAAATCATTATTGATGGCTTAAACAGACATTTAAAATTATATTTAGCTGAAAATATCTAGGAGGAATTTTTATGATTATAAATTGGAAACCAAATAAATTAATTAAAATACCGCTTCATATTCAAATTTTAAATTATTTTAAAAAGATGATAACAACTGGACAATGGGTTAATGGAGAAAGGCTTCCTTCCCAGAGAGAGTTAGCTACAATATTCAATGTTAATCGAAGTACTATTTCAACAGTGATAGAAGAATTAAAATTTAAAGGATATATAGCAACAAATGGAAAAGCAGGAACTTTTATCTCTGCCAATAACCTCAAAAATTTATTATATAACAATAAATATATGATTGATAATATGTTAAAAACAGGAATTTTAAAAAGAAATAACGAAATCTATAGGGAGATAGAAAATTTAGGTTCTAAAAATATGATCAATTTAGGACAAGGTGCCCTGGATAAAACACTCTATCCTAAAAAAAAGATGAAAAATTTACTATCTGAAGTCATGAATGAAATGGATGAATTACCTTATGGTAATAAAGAGGGAGAACCTGAACTTATATTTCAGATAGAAAAAATCATGAAAAATCTATCGGTTGATATGGATAAAAATAAAATATTAATTGTCTCTGGAGCAACTCAAGGTTTATTCATTGTGGTCTTCGGTCTTCTTTCAAGGGGAAGTATAATAAAAACAAAATTACCATCCTATGTTAAATCTCTAGAAGTATTCAATGCTGCAGGACTAAAAATCGATAAATTAAGTAAAAAAATAAATAATCCAAGTGTTATCTATACAATCCCTACTTTTCATAATCCAACTGGAAAAGTAATGAATTCAGTAGAGAGGGAAATTTTTATAAATAAATATGCCAGCCAAAATCCAATTATTGAGGACGATGTTTTCAGGGATCTTTGGTATGAAGAGGAACCTCCTCAACCTTTAAAATCTTATCAGGGAGAAAATATAATCTATATCAATAGTTTTTCTAAAACAATCTCTCCAGGGTTAGGAGTAGGGTGGATTTGTGCCGACAGTTATATAATCGATAAACTCAGCGAGATAAAACATCAAATTGATTCAGGCACCTCAATTATCAATCAAAAATTAGCGGCAAAATGGTTGGAATCAAATGAATACAATAACAACATTAAACATCTCAGAAAAAATTTGAAAATCCGCCGTGATCTGGTTGAATCCATATTAAATAGAGATTTTTCTGAAATATTTAGCTGGAAAAAACCAAGTGGTGGTTATTTTTTCTGGCTTAAATCAAAAGATAGAATTAAGGGATTGAAAATCTTTAAACATGCCTTAAAGAATGGATTAATTATCTATCCTGGAGATATGTATGGGGATAATAATTCCTATAAAATAAGAATTGCCTTTTCCAAAGAAGCTGAAGAAAACATTGAAAAAGGAATGCAGATACTACTGAAAACCATGAATGAATTAAAATATGGTTTGTAAAAAAATTTAAATTAGAAGAGTTTCATCTTGAACTTCTACAGTTTTCTGGTGAAACTTTTTTTAATTCTATTTATTTTTATAGCCTAAAGTTTAAAATTATGGTATAGTACGCCTAAATATATAGTTTAGGGGGAGTAAGATATGAATATAGGATATCTATTGATGATATCATCAATGATTATATGGGGAAGTGTTGGAATATTTGTACGATATATTGATCAACCTCCAGAGGTTATCGTTTTTTTTAGAGTATTTATAGCATTTGTAGTCTTGGGAGGTTTAAAATTTACAAAAAAGAAAGATAATAGTGATAAGAAATTATCCTTGAAAGAATATTTAATCCTTTCTATGAGTGGATTATTTATTGCTCTCAACTGGTTTTTCTTTTTTCGGGCAATCAAAGTTACAACTATAGCTTCCGCAACAATGAGTTACTATGTAGCTCCCGTTATCGTAACTGTGCTTTCTGTTTTCCTATTGAAGGAAAGTATCAATAAAAAAACTTTAATTGCTGTTGGATTAAGTTTTTCAGGAATAATTTTAATGACCTTGATGGGTTCTCAAAAAGGCAGTAATTTTAACATAGTAGGTGTTGGATATGGATTGATCGCAGCATTTTTTTATGCTTTAGTTACAATCAGTGTAAAAAAATTAAAAGATGTTCCATCCCACAAGATCAGTTTATTTCAAATGGGAATCTCCTCATTGATTTTTTTACCCGTAATCAGACATATGAATACATTTAATCTCAGATCTCTGACTTTAATGATTATAGTCGGAGTTATCCATACGTGTATAGCTTTAAACCTTTATTTTGAAGGAATAAAGAGGATAAAAGTTCAGCATGTAGGAGTTTTATCCTATATAGATCCATTGGGAGCTGTTATATTAGGAGGCCTATTTTTTAATGAAATGCCGGGAATCTCAACAATTATAGGTGGGGGAATGATCTTATCTGCAACTTATATAATTTTAAAAAGAAAAGGGTAAGATCAAAGGAAGCATCCCGATTCCTTTAAAAAATATTTTGATCCAGTAAAAAAGAGAGCTGTTACAGCTCTCTTTATATATATTTATTCATTTATATATATATTTATTCATTTATTTTTGTAAAAAAATCATTCCTTCTGTATCGTACCCCAATCTTCTGGCTGTATTTAAATATTCTTCCACTAATTGCTCCGACATCTCTGCCTCTCTTCTCCTCAATACCCACAAATATTTACTTCTACCTCCTCCAACTAAAGCATACCTATAGTCCTCATCCACATAAAGAACATTATAACTTCCATAAAACGGTCTGAAAAAAGACACCTTTAATCTCCCTGATTGAGGAGTTTCTTTTATATATCCCTTACTCATCTTCCATTTTTGTTTTTCCTCACTCCACCCCCTATTGACAGCTATAATCTTATTCCCTTCTTTGGAATAATTAGCTGTTACCTTTGTTAATCCTCTCTCAAATTTATTGTCTGTCCTGGCGACTTCAACCCATTCACCCAGGTATTTTTCAAGAGAAAACTCTTCCAACGAATGATCTCTTAAATCTACCTCTTTTTTATTACTACAGGCAGACAACAAAGTTAATATAAATATAATTATTATTAATTTATGCATAACTTCCTCCTTTTTTTTGTTCCCAAGGTATACAAATATTAAATAAATTTAAATGCATCACCAATTTTATTACCTAATACCTCTTACTCTATTTTCCCTTCAATTAAGAAATCAAAATATGTGCACTATTTTTTTATATTAAATAACTCATATTTTATCTATCAAAATTTATAGTTCTACTCTGTTTCTCCCATTTTCTTTGGCTTTATAAAGCATCTTATCTGCCATATTTATAAGTATTTCTATATTATCTCCAACTTTTGGAATCAGAGAAGCTCCTCCTAGACTGATTGTAACTTTTTTCCCATGTTTTGATTTAATATGCTCTATATTTAAATTTGTAATATTTTTTATTATAGTTTCAGAAACTACTTCAGCCCCCTCTAAGTCAGTGTCATAAAGAAGAATTATAAACTCCTCTCCCCCATAGCGGCCAACGATATCCAGAGGTCTCTTACATGAACTTTTTAAGGTCTTAGCAATTTTTCTTAAACATTCATCTCCAGCCTGATGGCCATAATAGTCGTTATAAAGCTTAAATTTATCGACATCTCCCATTATGATAGAAACTTTTTTTTTATACCTGATGGCTTCCTTCCAATTTTTAATGGATAACTCATTAAACCCACGTCTATTATAAATCTTTGTAAGGGTGTCTATTATTGAAAGAGTTTTTAATTCCTCCATTACCTTTTTTAAACTTGTAATATCCTGCACTACTCCGATTATACCGGTTTTTTCTCCGTCCAAATCTTTAAATATCGATTTATGAAATATTACATCCCTTTCGTAGCCAACCATTTTATTTATAAGTTTTCTTTCATATAACTGAGCTTTTCCTGTTTTCATAAGTTCCTCATCGGCCCTGTGATACATGTCTGCTCTATCCTTTGGAAATATATCGTATACAGTTTTCCCCTGCAATTCTTCTTTTCTTATCCCAATATATTTGGCATAGGTTTCATTGCACCCTAAATATCTGTACTCTTCATCCTTAAAATAAACAGGTTCAGGAATTGTATCCAATAAAGTTTCAAGAAAAGAAACCTTCTCCTTTAAGATCCTTTTTCGCTCTAATACTATCTCCCCCATCTCTAGAAATTTATCTGCCAACTTTTCTATCTCCGATATATTATATTTTTTCTTTTCCGGTAACTCTTCATTGGAGACCTTCTCGGCTATTTTTTTCAATTTTTTTATATCATTCAAGATTTTTTTTACTATGAAGTAAACAGTAGATATCATTAGCAGGGTGAATAATCCCAATATCAAAATTATATATTTATAAAAATCCCAGATAAAAATAAATTTTCTGCCCTCTTCCTCTATAAAGATAGTAGTCCATCCAGTTTTTCTTATCTTTAAATAATTTTCTATTGTATCATCGAATATCTCTTTTTTTATCAAATCCACTTGACTATTACCCATATTTTTCTTCATGAAGATATATTTGTATCTTAGGGCATTTTTCCTTTCGGTGCTCATCTCTCCTACATTATAAAAAATAGCATTTCCATCATTATCCAAAATAAACATTTTACTACCGCTATTCTTAGCAAGCTTATTAAAAATTTTGCTGAAACTTTTCAAAGTTATATTAGCAACTAAAATATTTTTATCGAATCTTTTTGCCACCATAATTTGTTCTTTTCCATTTCTAGAATAAAATTCAAACTCCGACCATGAGGCTTTTTTTTCATTCACGGCTCTTTCTATAAATTTAAAATTAGACATGTCATCCCCTGCATCTTCTCCTACAGAAGAGTGTTTGATGACACCATTTAAATCCAATATATCCAGTTTCTCTACTCCTTCAAAATTTTTCCTCCATACCTTTAAATAGTTATTTTTTTCTTCTTCTTTCAGCTCTTCCCTTGAAAGAACTCTATTGGTTTGATCTAATATATGCTCATAATCTTCAAAAAAATGATCTATCATTATTTCTACCATTGTATTTCTTCTGAGTATAGTTTTTTTTATACTGGCTGCTGATATGGACAGCACCAGCCAATTTACTAAAAACATAGGAAGAATAACCATTAAAATAAGTTTATATAATAAAAGATGCTTTATGCTTGTAATTTTCAAAAAAAACCTCCCATCAAATATTAATTTAAAAAGTCTCACTCAAAACTTATTATTTTCCCAGTTCAATTTTTTTAAATTTTTTATTTTTTATCTGAAATATATAAAGTTCTTTCTCCCGGTCACCATACTTGTCAAATTTTCCAGGCTGGAGAAAGAATTTATTTGATCCAGGCGATAAAATTTCTATTTTTAATTCCTTACTGCTCATACCTTTATACCTCTTGAGAGCCCCCGACAAAATATTCATACTCTCATACCCAAAAAGAGCAGAGGGACTGATATTTTTATTAAAATTTTTCAGATATTTGTTTTTAAATTTTTGAAACTCTTCTCCTGAAAAATTTTCATCGTAATCAGTTATAAAGTATGTACCCTCAATGTATTTACCTCCATAGACTATAAAATCTTTGTGAAATCCCCAGTCAGAAGAGATGATGGGTATATTAGTATCCAGCTTCCTTATATTTTTAACTGTCTCTGCAGCATCTAGGGGACTTTCAATTAACAATACTCCTCCTATTTCATCTTCTATACTAGGAAAATAAGACTCCAATAGATCATTTTTAGTTTTAATATAGAAATTATTCATATTATCTTTATCTGTTAAAAAATTTTTCAGATATCCTTTTTTAAATGAAGATGCATAACTTTTATTTTCATCGCTATAAATTATTAAAACTTTTTTCATATGAAAGTGTTCTTTGGATATTTTTGCTGTTAATTCTGCAATTTTTTCATCTGAACTAATCAGCCTTATAAAGTAATCATCTATTCCTGAAAGCTCAGTAGTTGTAACTGTAGGACTTATTATCAACACCTCCCTTTCATCTCCTATTTTATTTATAGCCAGAGCCATCTTAGATGTCAGAGGACCTATTATGGCCGCTACTTTTTTATCTATAAGTTCATGTGCGGCTTTTTTGGCAGACTCTTCGTCGTGCTTATCATCCCTTATTATGAGATTGATCTTTGGCTCATAAAATTTCTGCTTTCTGTTAAAATCTTCAGCAGCCATAACTACGCCGTTTAATACATCGACTCCATGATCTGAATATAATCCTGACAAAGTGCTAATAACACCTATGTTTATACTTTTTTTATTTTTAAATACAGCTCCTAAAATTAATACTATTATTAAAATAATTATCGTTAAAACACAATATATCTTTTTCATTAAAATCTCCCTAGACTACATTTTTTTTATTTAATATTTATAAACTACTACATATATCTACCACTTAAACAATAAATTCCCTTCATAAACATCCAGATCTAACCTTGACTTTTCTTTTTTTTAGTTGTAATATCTTTCATATCCCCCCCTAGGGGATACAAAAGAATGATGGAGGCTTTTTATGAAAGAAAAATTACAGTCTGTTAAAATAATCATCGCTTTAGCTGTCCCCGCTATCCTTGAAAATACCATGCAGATATCTGTAGGATTTATAGATACATTTTTTATCGGTAAAATTGGTACTGAAGCACTGGCAGGGGTCAGTGCTTCCAATAGTATTATGAATATATATATATCTTTTTTCCTGGCTGTCAGTGTGGGATGCAGTGCATTGATGACCAGAAATATAGGAATGAAAGATTATAAAAACACCAATCATATCCTCCACCAATCTATAAATTTAGCTGTAGGAATAGGTCTTCTCAGCGGATTGATTAATATAATTTTTGGTAAATCTCTCCTCTCCTTATTGGGTTTGAGTTCCAATGTTATTAAAATTACCCTGCCTTATTTTTGGGCTGTGGCCGTTCCCGGAGTTTTAATCTCCCTTTCTATGATCTTGTCCAGTGCATTGAGAAGTAACAAAGATACCAAAACTCCTATGAAAGTTGGATTTATTGTAAATATTTTAAATACCGTTCTTAACTATTTTCTTATCTTCGGCTTAGGGAACTGGAGTGGGTTAGGTCTTTTAGGAGCCGGAATAGCTACAACTATTGCCAGAGGAGTGGGAGTTATCCTCCTATGGAAATCCTTAACAGTTTCTAAAAAGAGTAATACCGATAGATCATCACCCAATATTTTTTTAAAACAAAATAAATTATTTAAACTGAACTGGGAGACTATAAAAGATATAAGTACTATAAGTATTCCTGCTGCAATGGAAAAATTAATTATGCGGACAGGACAGCTGCTGTATATATCTATGATCATCTCCATAAGTGAAGCTACCTATGCCGCCCATAATATTGCCGGAGTTATCGAATCTTTTACCTACCTTCCTGCTATGGGATTTGGAGTTGTAGCTGCTACTTTAGTAGGGCAGCAGCTTGGAGAAGGTGATATAAAATCCGCAAAAGAATCCGGTATCATATGCTATATACTGGCAGTAATTTTTATGAGCATTGCAGGGGTTCTAATTTTTATTTTTGCTCCCTATCTTACCAACATCTTCTCTGAAGATCCCAATATTATCAGAGACGGTTCAAAAGCCTTGAGAATAATTGCATTTGTTCAGCCTGCTTTAGCCGCAACCTTTGTTATCACTTCAGCACTTCAGGGAGCCGGGGATACTAAATATCCCATGTACATAACATTTATTGGGATATGGTTTATCAGAGTAGCCGGAATATACATCCTTGGTATAAAATTAAATATGGGAATTACAGGAGTATGGCTGGCTATAGCTGCTGACATAGTCCTACGGGGTGCCCTTCTCCTACTGAGGTTTATCAAAGTCAAACCTTTAACCGAAACCGATATCAACTACATAAAATAGTTGTAAGTTTATAATAATCATTGTATATTAAAATAAGAGTTCTATAGATTTGTAGCCGGATACACTATTATTTTATAAGAAAGGAGTGATTTAAATGGGAAGTCATCCTAATCAAAAACAAATGATCAATAGATTTTCTAGAATTATCGGTCATACTGAAGCTATCAAAAGAATGATCAGCGAAGAAAAAGAGTGTGAAGATATACTGATACAGATCGCAGCTGTTCGTTCGGCTCTTAATAATGCAGGAAAGATTATATTAAAGGAACACATCAGCCACTGCACAGTAGATGCTGTAAAAAATAATGATTCTGAAGCATTGAATAAATTAAATAAAGCAATCGATAAATTTATGAAATAAATTTTCGATTCTGAGAAGAGAACTCTAAAAGGTTCTTTTTTTATTTACTCCTCAATATAACTTAATTTTTTTATTTAGACTATTTATTTATAACTTTATCGTTTTTTGATCTATTTCTTTAATCTTCACAATTATTTCACATTAAAAGGTTAAAGTATGTTAAAATAAATTAATAAATTAATTTTTTTTAATAATCGATTGAATAATACGGAGGTATAGGTATGAAAAAAATAATATTAGGTATGATGTTGGTAATGGGATCACTATCTTTTGCCACTGATAATGATACAAATAAGGTTTCTGATGGTTTGAAAAATGAAAAATCTCAGGATCAAGATTTGGAAAAATCAGTAAAAATCAGTAATATCTTTGATAATTATAAGCCATTAAACACAAACAGCTAATAATCATTTATATGATTCCAGAAAATAAAAAAATTCCCACGATCTCCCTACTACAAAACTTAAGATTTTTTATTTTTTTACAAAATTAAAAACAAGAGTGATTTTTTCATAAAAATCTCCTCTTGTTTTTTTTAATATCCATCACTCAGCTATAATATACCTATAGACTCAATTTACCTAAATAAATTGAAAAAATTATATCTTCAGGGTCTATAAAAAGGATTAAATATGGTATATACTCTAGATTGAATAATTTTAATTTTGGAGGAGTTAACTATGAATATAGATGTAATATTTTCTGCCAATGAAGTAACAAAAGACAGAGTAGAGGGAAAAATAGTTGTGGTAATTGATGTTTTAAGAGCTACCAGTGTTATGCTTACAGCCATGAACAATGGGGCTGTAGAAATAAGACCATTTAAAGAGATCAATAAACTGATCTCTTATACCAAAGATCTCAAAGGGATCTTAAGATGCGGAGAGAGAAATGGGACTAAGATAGTTGGTTTTGACCTGGGGAACTCACCCCTGGAATATAAATCTGAAATAGTTCATGGAAAAATTATCTGTATGACTACTTCAAATGGGACAAACGCACTGGTTAACAGCAGTTATGGTAAGAAAATTTTCATAGGGAGTTTTTTTAATCTGGATCTACTCTGCAAAAAAATAAATGAAATAGGTGAGGATTTAGTAATCGTTTGTGCCGGAACCAACGGTGAATTTTCTTTGGATGATTCCCTATGTGCAGGGGAAATAGTTAAAAGGTTGGAATATAGAACCCTCAGTGATAGTGCCAGAGCGATGTATATGATAGCTTCTATCCCTGGGACTCTAAAAGATAAATTAAAAGAAACAAAACACTATAACTTTTTAAAAGAATTAGGAGAAGTAAAAGATTTAGAAAACTGTTTTTCCGTAGATAGTCAGAACATCATCTTAGAATACAGAGACGGTATCATAAAGAAGTATGAGGAATAATCAAATAAAATTTCAAATATCGATGAAAAAATTGAGACATAAATACTTAGATAAATATAGGGGTGGAGGAGTTATGAAAAAAATATTGGAAGAAAACAGGGTAGTTGTAGACATAAAAAACGAAGAGGAGTTATTAAACACGGCAGATCTGATGATAGATATGTTAAGGGACAGGGAAACTGTAAAAAAAATAAGTGAGTATAATGAGGAAGTAGAAGGTTTCATCCTTCAATTTGGTAATAAAATTCAGGATGAGTTTATAGAGTGGACCCTGGAAGATATAGAAAAGGAGTTAGACTTTGAATTTTATGAAGAGGATATTAATGAAAGCTACCTGACATATTTATTCGCTCTAGGAGAGATAGATGGCGGGAAGGAAAAGATATTGGAGATACTGGATACAATTATATCAGATGAAGAACTCTCTCATATGTATGAAAATGAGTTTATCTATATACATGAAACTCCTTTCTATGTATTATCCAATCTCTATCCAGAATATTCATATTACCTTGGAACTATTGTAAACGAGATGCCATTAACAGTGAAAGATCACTGGTATTTAGAGCTGGGCAGTGAAACTATTCAAAAAATGGATAAAGATATAAATTCACTGAAATTATTTTCCCACCTTTTTGCCAGTCATTGCATAATTGAACTATTTGAAGAGGAGTACGAAGAACTTGGAGAAGAATTAGCAGGTGCAATAATAGAGGACGAAACTAACTATAAGTTATTTATCGAAAATTTCAGTGCCAGAATATTTGATAATCACCTGAAAAGTGATGAATCTGACCTTAAGACCTATGTAGAAACCTTTATAGAGGAGAGAAATCAACATGTAGAACAACTTATAGAAGATGAATTAGAGATAGATAATACAAAAGAATTAATGAATAGGATAGAGGTCCATGAAATCTTAGAAAAGATTCAGTGGGTAAAGGCAGCGAGAAAAAATATGGAAAGAAACAATTAAAATTAATGAGATCGAATAAAAGAGATCAATATAAAATATCAGAATAACATTAAAAATTATGAAAGATCATATTTTTTTAACTGTATCGATCTACTGGGAGGCAGTATGCATAGGATAGTTTTAGACATGGGAAAAAATGAAATTGACAGGTATAGGAAAGCTGCTATAGAGTTAATAACTCTCATAAGAACCTTTAGAAAAAAATCCCTAAAAGAATTTAAACTAAAAATAGAAACAAGTACAGGAGAACCACTGGATATTTCCCATTTAAAAAGCAGAGGTCTATATGATGATTACAGTAACCATTGGAAAACTCACGGTTCCGAATTTATATTTATATTAAAATTAATAGAGCTGAATATGGAAGACAGGGCCAGTGATATAGGATGGGAGATAGTAAAAGTAGCTCAAAGTGTTCAAACTCCTGATTTTCTATTTGTAGAAACTGGATATACTTTTGGACTGGATATCCTATATGCTGTTGCCGGAACCTATCCAAATTGGACGAAATTATTTAACGACTTCCTACAAGAAAGCTGGGACTCCAGCCTGGTTCCCCCATACTCAAATATGATGGAGGATCTCATTGAAAAAAACCAGGAGAAAAAACCAAGAGCATGGGTTAAATCTTATGGAATTTTCGGATTTGCCAGTGATTTTGTAGCAGGTATAAATATCAGTCTGACTCCACCTAGACTTAATCGAAAAGCTGAGATAGGGAGCTATATAGGGTGTGTCTATACTCTGGCCGATAATTTATTTAAAGACAACTCTCAAACTCTCAATATATTTGTAGGTGTAGAGGTAAAAGATTTTGAAGGAAGGGTAGTCCATACAGATAGATGGCCGGATATAGCTTTCAAAGGGAGAAACAATAGTTCTTGCTTTGTGGCAGAGGAAGGGGAATTATTTGAAGGGCATTGGAAGTTTACAGTTACACACAACGGGAAGGAACTGTATGAACAGACCATCCCTGTTATGGTAATGTAAAAATTATGATAATTAAATATAATAGGAGTTTTTATGATAGAAATTCAAGTAGATAGAGATGGTATAGCCAGCATTAAAAATGCATTGATAGAATATGCAGGGACAATAAAAAATAGAGAAGCTCTTAACAGCGATGGATATGGAGGATGTTTAAACCTGTCCTTCGTAGGAATAGATGGCAGCAAATTAAGAGTAGAGACGATAAGCTCTGAAAAGGTTCTCAAGGCCTTTGAGGGATATTGGATGTATTCTTATGGAGGAACTACCAATGAGGAGATATTTTTTGCTATAGCTATGGAGTATGATGAGCTAAAAGATTTTATCTTAGAAGTCTTCAAGGAGATAATCGATTATGCTAGGGAAGTAAACGATACAAGTGAGCTATGGAGTGATGATGATAATAACCTTATTGGATTGGGAAGCATCTATGGGTTTGTTAGATTATACCCGGAATATACCTATTTGCTCGGTCTTTATCTAATCCCTTATTGGGACGATGAACACGCCCCATTTGCAATCCATGCAATCCAAGATTTAACTATGAACATGGGAATATCCAGAGATACATTAAAATTATTTTGTTATTCAGATAACTATGAAATAAGAAATCAAATTTTTAATAATATGACTACTTGGTTCAGGGAAAATAAAGATGAATATGAATGGTTTAAAGAAACCTTGAAGGAACGATTTAGGGAATATCCATTTTTACCACGACATAGTGATGACGAAGAAGTGGAGCACCCAGTGGATGAATTTTATCTGAGTTTAATCAGTGATAGATTTGATTATGAAACCTATGAAGATGGTGAAACTACTAATTTTTCTGATTTTTTCGTCTATGACAATGGGGATGTAGAAGCTGGTGCCTTAGAAACAGAGATCTTAGAGACTACAGAGAAACCACTAATTTATATAGCAAAGAAGAAAGAGGCAATGAAAAAAAACAGTATCAACCCGATAATAGCCTGGGAAAACTTCATAATAAATGAGTTTAAATTTGGTGTAGAGATTTGGAGCTATATTATCTCTGACGGGGACAGAGATATCCTAAGATCAACAAATGATCTATATAGTAAGGATCTATATGAACTTATCCATAATTCTGACTATCCTGTAAAAAAGTATATTCCCAGCTGGTGCCAAAATACAAAAGATTTATGGGAGAATTTAGATGATTTCACTGAAAAAGTCTTTACCAAATTTATGTATACCTATACCCAGGTCTATGGCGATATTATCCTCAGGCTCACTGATTTTTTATTTGAGTTATTCGACAGAAGACCCTTTGAGGAAAATTTTATCGATGAACTAATCGATGAATACGAAGTTACAGATAACGAAACTTTGCAAGAGAGATACCCTGTTCCTATAGAACTCTTGTTAAAAAAGAATATAAAAAATTATATAAAAAGATCCAGAACACCCTATAGAGGTGAAATTTTAGCAGTAGCCAGCCTAATAGAGAAGATCAGGGAAAGCAATGAACGGTTAGTTATTACAACCTTTGAAGAAATCTTGGAAGGGAAAGTAATTGATAAAATAGAGGTAGAAGAATTATTTGAGGGTTCAGAATATAATCCAAAGATTACATTAAAGCCTCAGAAGACTGCTAAATTAATAGTTTTATTAGCTGATATTCTAAAAACAGACTTCAAAAAAGACAGAGATGATGGATTAACTAAATTCAGTAGAGATCTTCTGGAGGATAATCTAATAAAAATATTTGTAGAAGGTTTAGAAGAAAATTTAAATTATAACCACGATAAAGAGATCTGGTCTGAGATCCAAGAAGGAATAGAGAAAGGCAAAAAAAATTCATGGGACAAATATGGAAAAATCTTACAAAAAGATGAAGATAATAACTTTGCCGGATCAAATTTTAACGTCTATGAAAGCAGGGAAGTAGGACAGAAGATACTCCAATCTATATATCTTTTAGCTGGAGAAGGAATCGAACTAAAGGAGAAATACAAACTTATCCTTAATTTCTTTATGGATGGAAACCCTGTAAAAAGCATTAACGCCATAAGTAAATTATATAGAGGTAGATATAACAGCGATGAGATCTTTGATGGAATGGATTCCTTTGTAGACAAACTTAAAAAGATCGGAATAAGTAAAGTCCACATACTGGCCTGGCAGGGGTATTTTTACAATGAAGAATGTAGTAAGCAGAGTCAACAAGATTTTTTGGATAGATTGGTCAGAGAAAATATGGATCTTTTAGAAGAGGTTCTTTCCTATCTATATGAAGAGATCCGATTTGCATACTATAAACTTCTCAAAAAACTTCACCCTGAATTAGATTTTATTACAAAAATTTTATTTGATACCCTCAAAGAATTCACGCTCCTAAATATTGTGGTTATCCCTGAAAAAGAGTGTGATAATCAATCGATAGAACTTAAAAAATCTCAAATATCTGAAGATATAGGGAGATACTTTCAAGGAAAATCTGATTTTAAAGTGGTAGAACCTCATATAAATTCTATGAAGGAGGAGTATTTTTTTGAAACTAGGAGTCACTATACCATTGCAGATGCATTTTTAGATATGGACAGCCAATTAAGAAAAAGATTTTTAAATTTTTATCTCAGAACCAAGTCCGATATGTATAAGGTAATCTTTTCAAGACGATATGATAATGCGGTATTAAAGGAGATTGTAGCCCTTGTAATAGATCTAAACCTTCCATTGGAGCCTGTACTGGCTGAATTTATTGAAGATCAAAACCCAGAATCTATAAGGTTATTAATCCAGAACCTTGATATAATCGAAACTATAAGATCCTATCCAGATAAAAAAAGGTTGGAAGCCGTTAATGTTTTAACGAAGGACAGATATTTTAGAAAATATCTAAAACATTTTGAAAACGACAAGTCTAGAAGGATCAAGGATTTAGTTAAAGATTATTTTAGATATTAGGAGGAAGGAGCATGAAAAAATTATTGATAATAATGTTCTTATGGTCACTTAGTATATTTGGGAAAGTTCATCCCAATATTTCTTTGAAATATCTTCAGGGAAATAAAAAAGATTCCTTTCTTGGAGATATGATAGAAATTGATGATAGTGAACTCCGATTTGAAAAAAGAGATGGCAGGTATAACATCTTTATCTATGACAATACTGGCAGAAAAAGTCCTATAGATTCCTTTGAGGAAGAGAGGGAGATTTTAAGTGTATTTTTCCATGAGATCAGCGGAGATACTCTCAAAGAAATATTTATGATCACCAGATATAAAGATAAATATGAGATCTACTCCTACGGTGTAAGTTACGATCGTTTTTCCTATTTTTTTGGAAGTTTAAACAGGTTAAATAACCTTTTAAATAACCACTTTAAAAACACTAAAAATTTAAATGCTTCTATGGTAAAAAAAGAATTAAAAGGGAAAGTTCCACTAGATTATGGCAGCCTGGAATTTTGGCCGACAGATAAAGACAGTTTCTATAAGGGGATAGATCTTTTAAAAGGAGAATTTTTAGGTTATTATGATCACAGTGGAAATAAGGTGAAATCTTCTGATAAAGCAGATTATTATCTCAGAAGGTACAGGGATAATATTTATGGAAAGTTTGAAAAAGTCGAATCTTTCTCATTGACATCGATATTTGAAGGCCGAGAGACAGATCAGCCTCCATATTATGTGAAACAAGGGAAATATAGATCCTCATATGGTGAGGGCTATGAAGAAGGATCCTATATCGATGATACAAAGCATGGCAACTGGGAAACTATTGAAAGGATGTATCATACCTATGGAAGATATGATATGGGAGAGAAAACTGGACAGTGGTGGCTCAATGGCTATAAGGGAAAATTCGTCAATGACTTAAAAGAAGGACTGTGGATAAGGGAAGGTGGCACAGAGGAAGAACTCTATGCAGAAGGAAAATTAAAGGAAAGTCGGACCTACGATCAGGAGAGTAAGGAATTGACAGAAGAAACTATCTATAATGGAAATGGAAGCTATATAACCAAGGAATATTTAGGCCCCGCAGTCATAAAAAAAAGTACCAGAAGCAGTGAAGGAAAATATAGAATAGAGGAATATAACCCCAATGGAAAACTGATTTATCTGACGAAAAATGACGGTGCAAGGATAAAAATAGATTCCTATAAACACAGTCAGCCTAAAAGTCTTTATGAATCCACTGAATGGGATAATCTGGAGTATTTGGGGGAATTAAAAGGTTATGGACAGATAGCTTTTTCCCATGCCTATCTCCTGAAAAATAGTGAAAACGTCAATGCTTATAGAGCAAGAATCTATAAAAAAAATCTGGGGGAAAAAGAGATTTTCTTTATGGCAGTAAAAAAAGATAGAAGCAGATATTATTGGATCCGTGAAATTTTTGAAGGTCATATGACAGAGGGAAAATTCCCTTCTAACATTGTAAGGGAAGGGAAAAACGAATTATTTACCCGTGGAGAAAACATTATAGAAACCGGTAATTATAAAAACAATAAATTAAGTGGAGCAATGCTGAACTACAGCTCCGGCAGGGTCTATCAGGAGATAAATTTTGACCAGGGAAAATGGCACGGAACATATAAAGAATATGATCAGGATGGAAATTTGATAGCACACTCTAAATATGAGATGGGTAAAAAAGTAGAAGAAATTAAAGACATCGATATAGACGCTGCCGTCAATGAATTTTTTAGAAATTTGATTTATGAATAAAGACAGTCTAGATAAAATAAACTATAAAGCGGGGGAAAAATGAACCAATTTGACAAATCAATAAAAATAAAAATAGAATTAGGCAATATAGAATCTATTAGAGCTGGACTACAAGAATATCAGTTATTACTTCAAAATAAAAAAGCATTTGTTAATAGACAGTTTAATGTAGAGTTCGTTAAGATTATAGGAGATAAATATTTAAGACTTCAAATAGGAGATACTAAAAATATAAAATTTTTAAAAGAATCTTTGGATCTAGGACAAGAAGGGGGATCTCACCTTTATCCTGACTTCATAGAAGAAGATGAGGAATCATATGTATCGGAACCAATATTTATTTCTATAGCTCTTGAATATCCAGAACTAAAAGATGAAGTTGTCCGTACAGCAGAAGCTATTGTAGATTATAGTCGCTATATGAACGATACCAGCCATATGTGGGTAGATGATATGAGGGTCTTTGGTATTGAAGCTCTCTATATTCTAGCTCGAACCGATATTAAATATGCATATTTAGTATCTCAGTTTTTTATCTCTTATTGGGATGATGAACACGCCACAGGTTATGAGGGATACCTCTTTAGCTTATTAGAGCGTTATGGTTGGAGACGTGATTTAATCAAAGCATATATATATTGTGATAATCAGCAGTTTCGTTATGGAATGATACGTATAGAAACATGGCCATGGGATGATAATGAATATACTGTTAAAGAATGCGAATCCCTCGGCAAATACCTTAAAGAAAACCTAGATGAGTATGAATGGTTTAAAAATGAGATTTTTAGACGTTTTGAAACTACTCCAATGATATTTAATTCTGATTATGATCTAGATGAGTTAAATCCAGTGGTAGAATTATTTTCTACTTTATCTTCTTCAATGGAAGACTATGAAACAGGTTATGAAGACACCAGAGACAGATTATATAAACATTTTATCTTTGATACTTTAGAGAATGAAGCTATGGATCTTCAAGATAAAATAGCTGAAAAGGTAGAGAAACCATTAGTGTGCTATTCAGAAAATGATACAAAAGAAAACGAGGAACAACTTATTCTAGAGAAGCACTCTAGGCAATCTTTAAGTGAAGACTTTAATGATCTTAAAGTTTTTATATTGGCATTTCCAAATGGAGATGCATTATGGAATTATATTGAAACTGGGAAAAATGAAGGTAGTCTAACTACACTAAAAGAAATAAATTTGTTTTCTTTAGCGAAAGAGAAGGCTCCAGGTTTCTATCTTCAAATAAAATGGATGATTAATAATTTTGATGGTTATACAAACCATGAAATTGCTGAGGAGTTGGAAGAACTTTTATCAGGCGTGGCAGCTTACCTTCTAGATGAGGAGAGCAAAGAAGTTATACATGAAAATGGCATGATCACTGAAATTACAATAAGGTCTGAAAAGTCAGAAAATATATCTCAGGGAAAAAATCAGTTTCTACGTATCCTGGATGTATTTTATAGATCACTGGGAGAAATTACACTCACTTCTATGTATGAGTTCTTAACTGAAGAAGATACTTCTATAATTAGCCATAAAGAATTTTATAAACGATTCAGCCCAAACTCGCAAATTGACGACAACCAAGAGGACTCAAGGAAGTTACTTGAGCAGAGAAAATTACTTCACATTAAGTTTAGTGGTGAATTAGAGCGTGGGGCATTTTCCTTTGCTGATAAAGTTTTAGAGTTAGATCGGGATGCGTATGATTGTTCAAGCTGGGATAGAAAAGATATAGGTTCTATTTGTCTGGCAGCTTATATGCTTCATAGGGATAGCGAGCAATTTATTTATGACAATTATACCAAGGGATTAATAAACTATATGGAAGAGGGCCCTTGGGAGATTATTTTTAAAGATCTCTTAGAATATCTAGATGAAAAAAAGATCAGTGCAGAGGAAAAAGAGAAGATTCAAAACTTCTTTACTTCTCCAGTACAAATGACAATTAATCAAGAGGATATTCTCAATATATTAAAAAAATCTCTCTATCGTGAGGAATGTTTTCGTGGAGATTTAACCTTCAATAAATTTAGCCAGCATCAGCCGTCCTATTCAGTATTTCGTTTTAGAGATCGTTTTCAACCTGCTATTTTATCTTTATTTTATTTACATAATCTAAGGTCCCCTTTGGGTATGCAGGCTAATCGTATCTGGAAGCTTCTAGTGGCGTTAGCTCCTCAACGAGTTATCCGCCTAGTATCAAAACCTTTTTCAGAGGAGTATCATACTACAACTTTTTCTGATATGGATAAGGAAGATAAATTTTATAGTTCTATAGAGCGTGCTAAAATTCCTAAGGAACAAATATATGCTTTTCAAATGGTTCAAAACCAAGATACACATAAAATTAGTAATCCATGTGAAGTAAAAGAATACCTACAATGGCTAGATCTGTACAATGAAATTGATGATGAAGATTGTGGAATGATAGGTGCCGCTCGAAAAAATAAAGCTATAGCTCTTGAAAAAGGATTATATTATATAAACGAAGCAAATCGTATCCGATTTTTTCATGATCTTTCTCTACGCCATCCACGTTTTGTATTTAAGCAAGATGAAACTTTTTCCCGTTGTTTAAAGATTTTTATACAATTAAATTGGATGGGGGATAATATAGTTGAACTGGTTAATTTTCATGAAGATTTATTAGCTTATATTTTAGACGGCGGGGATTACCTAAAAATCTCCAATAACTTTAAAAAATATATTAGGACGTCATCTCTGAGTGTCGGTTCAGATGAACATACCATGAGCTCTTTAGGTCAATTTTTCTGGTTACTGAGTGAAGAATCCCAAGGTCGTTTGGCAACTTTATTACTTAATCACAGTACAAGATGCTTTAAAATCTTAGAACATGGTTTATTTTTATCTTATCAAGATATCCAGATAAGGGAAGGAAAGATGACTCTTGAAGATCGTTTAGCAACTTCCATTGAAGGGATTTTTGATGAAGAACTAACAGATTTAAAGAATGAACTTTATACACACTTATACAATAGAGTACGACCTTTAAATATTGAATCGAAAAAAATATTACACTTTGCCATAAGATCCAATACACTGTCATTTAATAATTATTTGTTAGAATTGGCACGTTCACAAGAACTTAATGAGTTGATAGGAGACCTCGACACTGAGGACTCTATCTATTTAATCAACCTATTCAAAGTTCAAAATGATGCCGAAAAACTGCTGGTTCCTTTTAAGAATAGTAAATTTAGAAAAATCCGTGACTTGATATAAAAACTAAGAATAGTTAAAGTTTGAATAAATGTAATCTACAAAATTGGAAACTATATAGATATGAATATAGAAAAAATAGAAGGGATAGGAGAATCAAATAATGAAGAAAATTATATTAATTATTATAATATTTTTAGGGTTTAATAATATTATTTTAGCAGACAGCCCTATAACTTCTACTAACTTTAGTGAAGCTTATGAAGACATTTTTATAGTTCAAAGGGCGTCAGAAGCTACATATTTGACAGAAGAATTAATAGAATATCTGGATAACCCTAATAATCCTATAGATGTAAAAGTCGCACTAATCAATGAATTGGGATGGGACAATGAAAATCAAGATAATTATAGTTTATTTTTTAAATATCTTATGATGAAATATCATTATAAAGATTTTAATGAGCTAGTTTCTAAAGCTTCGGGAGATATACTTATTTCACTGGCTTATTTAAAAGCTATGGATGATTATTTCAATGTCAAAAGTTCCGCTTTATTAGCAGAAATTGCAGTAAAGAAAAAAGAATATAGTTACACTATAAATATTATTTATGGATTAATAATGGGTCAAAAGTTCATGGATGAAGACTGGAGTAAGATTAATCTAATAACAAGTTCTGTAGATAAAAATAGACATTTAAAGAGAGATATGAGAGAGGATGCTATTAAAATTATTTTTAAATACATGAATATATATAATTAATTCAGTTGCAGCATATAGAAAAAAATTTAATAAAGGGGGTTAAGAATGGGAAAAATAATAGTAATACTATTTCTAATAGCGTTAATAGGAGGTTATCTCTGCTTGTCAGCTTATAAGAATGATGATAAATTCTTTAATTTACCCCACCAGAAAAGAACAGTGGATATTTTTGGAAGGAAAGTAGCCAGATTATTTTACTTTGGATTTGGATTTGCCATAATTGTTGTTACTTCAATATTTATTGTTAAGATAGCGTAAAATATTTGATGTTTACGCCTAAATCTTAATTATTAAACTAGTCAGGCTTTTAGAATATTTCTTCTAAAAGCCTGACTAGTTTTAATATTATGATTCTCTTCCTGTATCTATATTTAATCCCCCTCCCACGTAATTAAACTCCCTCCGATAAAATGTCTTATGAGATTAAAAAAATTACGGAGATATAAAGGAAGGGGAGCTAGCTCCACTTCATAAAATTTATATTTTTGATTTTCAACTATTCCTAGATCGATATTTGAAAGTTCCAACTCTTTCTCTATATGGCCAACAATACTTTTCCCAGAAATATTTTCACGTAAGATGACTATTTTTTTTATAAAAAAACCGCCTCTGAAGCAGAGTAATTTTAAACTTTCTTTTTTATTTAAAATAGCATATCCCGTCATAATTTTATCTCCTTTTCTGTAAATTTTCTAATTAATTTGTATTCATAGAAGAAAGGTTCTTTTCCTTGTTTATCTCATATATTGTCTTGGCAACCAAAACTCCTAAAAATGCAGCTGAGATCATATCACTCAACCAATGTCTTGTCCCGTATATACGGGCTCCACTCAAGACTACAGAATAAACTATGGCCAAGCTTCTGATCACTTTATTTTTATATCCATAATAAAATGAAAACGCTACCGCTACAGATACAATTCCATGTCCCGAAGGAAGACTGGCACTGGAACTATGAAATGGATTTACACTTCCATTCCCGTTAAACCATGAAGCCCAGTTAAAAAACTGATATGGGAGCATATTGACATCCGGCCTCAACCTGGAAATTATATATTTTAATAAATTTACTAATATTCCAGAGGCTATGACGCTGACCACTGCATTTTTGGAAACCTTTATTAATTTTTTATTTCCCAGCAGACTTCCTATCAAAAGAATTACTACCACTGAAGCTCCTGCTACATCTCCATCCCCCTGATCAGCCAAGAATCTTTCATATTTTGAATATTTTTCCTTGTTTATATTTTCTACTTTTATTTTCTTTTTTAACTCAGCTATCTCCTCCGAACTGGCAGTTCTTGCTCCATTTTCTATTCCCTCTAGAGTTTTAGCATAATATTTATTGGAAAACTTACTGGCTACAGGAAGATCCAAATAAACTATACTAAATACAGTTAATATTATTCCTATTATCGCTGCCTTTTTGTATTTTATAAGATTTTTATAAAATGCCCCTATAAAACCTTTCAAATAACCTTCCCTTAAAATTTCCAATGCTATTAGGATTATTATTATTACCATCAATGTTTCTTTATTCATAACCTCTCTCCTTTATAGATATATTTAATAATACATCTTATGTTTTTTATACCTCATCATAATTTTAAAAACCATATCCATAAATCCTTCTACAGATCCCTTGAGATACCCCTTTAAATAACCCTCTCCTAAAACTTTTATCCCCATAAAAAATTTCTTACTCATAGACCTCACCCTCTCACTTTTTAATTTTTTCTATACGGTATAGGTGCCTTATTCCCGTCCTAAAATTTTTAGTATATTTTTTTCTTATCCTAACCTCTTAAAAAACAAATTTTTAACAAGCTGTCTTAGAATATAAATTATAGTAACCTGCATTAATGAAAGTTTGATGAAAAATTTATATTTTTTATCTTTTATCTATTTCTTATTATCTTTAAAGATATACCCGACGCCCCTTATAGATGAGATCAATGGTCTTTCTAATTTTAATTTTTTTCTCATATTCTTTATACAGGCATCCACAATACTCAGGTTCCCTTCAAAGTCATATCCCCATACAGATTCTACAATTTTTTCTCTGGACAGAACCATCTCTTTATTCAAGAAAAAATATTCAATTAAGTTATATTCTTTTTTACTCAAAGATACTATTTTCCCTCTGACAGTTATTTCCTTTGAATCTCTCTTCAAACTGATCTCCCCGTATGTTTCAAACCCGTCTGTAAGGTAGTGACTTTTATTTCGCAAGGTTACCCTTATCCTGGCAAAGAGTTCTTCAATTTCAAAGGGTTTAGTGATATAGTCATCAGCTCCTATATCGAGTAACTGTATCTTTGAGATCAGACTATTTTTTGCTGTGAGCACAATTATAGGTATATCAGACTCCTCCCTGATTTTTTTACAGAGATCTTCCCCTGATATATTTGGAATCATAAGATCTAAAAGCATTATATTAAAAAAATTATTTTTCACTTTTTCTAAAGCACTTTTACCCTCAAAGGCCAGCTCCACTTTATACCCTTCTCTTAAAAATTCTATCTCTAAAAACTTACTTATTCTTTTATCATCTTCTACTATTAATATTTTCAATTTTTCCTCCTGATATCACTTGTTAAAATATAGTTTTGAAATAACTCCTGCTCTCTCTTTATTTTTTATCTCTACCTGGAAACCAAGCTGTTTTGAGATCACCTTTACTATAGATAACCCCAGTCCATGACCTTCAATATCATTATTTCGAGATTGATCCTCCCTATAAAATCTGTCAAAGATCCTATTTAAATTTTCTTCCTCAATATGTTCCCCATCATTTGAAATAGATAAAAATCCTGCATTTATTTTAATTTCTACCTTTTTATTGTCTCCATATTTAATGGCGTTTTCTATCAAATTAAGAAGTAATAGCTTTATTAAAACTTTATCTGTGGATATTTCACCGTCTCCCTCTATCACAAGTTCGCTCTCAGGGTATTTGATCAATAATTTCATGTAGATCTCCCTTACTAATTTTTTCAAATCTAGGGTTTCCAATGTTAGTTCTATATCATTCTGGACCAAAAATAATAGTTTTTCAATGAGTTGTGTACTTTCATTGATAGTATTAGATATCACTCCTACATATTCTTTTATAACATCTTTATCCCCATCGTCTATGGCCCATCGTTCCAACATCCCTGTATAACCCTTCATCACTGTAAGGGGAGTTTTCATCTCATGGGATGCACTGTGGATAAAATCCATCTGCTGGTTTTTTTGATCATTTAATCTTATGAGCATATTGTTGGTGGCATTGATTATATTTTTATTCTCCTCATAATAACTATCCTTACTTTCTATCAGTTTAAAACTTTCTCCGTATATGTCCAGGCTATTAAATTCTTCTTCTATATTTTTAATCTGAGAGATCATATGTTTATAAAAATATTTATAAAGAAATAAAACTGTCAGATTCAATAAGATAAAAACCACTGTAAATATTAAAAATATATCCACAACAAATTCAATATTATCCTCTAAATTTTTAACGACAGTTACCTGAACTGAGTTGTTCTCCTCATCATAGATAACATCGTTATAGATATAATATTTATAAAGTCCATAAATGGTCACCTTATCCCTTGCAGGAAGATCCTCGAAGACTGTATCTCCTTTTTTTAAATTAAAATCCTTATTTTTTATAATGATGGAAAGGTTTTTAAATCCTGGGACTTCACCCAATGCATCTTCAACCTTTTCCCTCAAATCCAATTCATCCGGATCAGATATCTCTTTTTTTAAAAAATCAACTATAATCTGAACTTCTTTTTTCCCATTTTTTTTGCTGTGGTTCCAGCTGAACATGGTTATCTGAATAAATACAGCTAAGATCACTGCTATAATTATAAAATATGATTTTTTCAAATCTTTGCTTATATATTTTTTTTTCATCCTCTTCCCCCGCTTTTTCCTATCTATAATTAATAATTATTGAACTTTTTTATAATTTAATTCTTTTCCTTCTACTAAGATACTACCATTTAATGAAAGTTTGAAGAAAAAATAAATTATTCTCTACCTTATTCAATCATTATTTTTATCATCCTTCCTCTTAACATATAATTTTTATCATTTAATTTTTGTTTAAGATTGTTAAAAATCAAAATCCTTACACTGAGCTCACTAAGGAAAAACTCGAAAGTGCACTAAGAGAACCTTCTTCTTTTTACCCTTGACGCAGACTAGGTTCTGACTTTAACCAATCCATAGCACACAGATCTCTCTCGAGACTATCCGATATGGGCATCACCAATATCTCTACTCGCAAGGGGTATCACCAAAATGCTATTAGTTTACTATATAAACATAGGATTTTGAGATAAAGTTTATTCCATAAACTAAGAATATTGTGGACACAGAAGCCCCTTTGAATTACACAGATTAAAACATTTTTTATTGGTTAGAATCTTAAAGCGAAGTTTATAGTCGTTCCGCTCCATCAGTATTGTTTCTACAACAACGATCGTGTATTACTTATTAAGACAATTATAAACTTCCGGCTCTTTTTGGATACTTATTTCTAGCTGCAGAGAAAAAGTATCTCGCTCCTTTAGGAGTGAAATAGTCTTTTTATTATGAACCCGTATCAAAGACGGAAACTTTGGGACCTTATTTTTGACACAGATCTAAAAATCTCAACGTAGAGATCACAGAGATTCACTGAGGATTTCTTTCTTATCTTTTGATTCCAAAATTTATAGTCATTCAAAAATGTAAAAAGGCACTCCTAAGAGTGCCTTTTTATACTAAAACTTCATTGATTTTTCCTTTAAAATTCACACACTAAAATACCATTGCTCCAATTACACCAAATATTACAAGGGGTATATTAAAGTGCAGGAAAGTCGGGACACATGTATCCCAGATATGATCATGCTGGTTATCTGCATTAAGACCGGCAGTAGGACCTAATGTACTATCGGAAGCAGGAGATCCTGCATCACCAAGTGCTGCTGCTGTCCCTATAAGTATAGCAGTTGCAAGGGGGCTAAATCCTAATTTTAAACAGAGAGGTACATAGATAACTGCAATAATAGGGATTGTACCAAAGGAAGTTCCGATTCCCATGGTGATGATCAGCCCCAGGATAATCATTATAAGGGAAGCAAAAAATTTACTTTCTCCTACAATTCCTGCTGTCACGTCAACCAAGGCCTGTACTCCTCCAGTTTCTCTGATTACCGCTCCATAACCTGAGGCAACCAGCATCACAAATGCAATAAATCCCATCATATGTATCCCATTGTTGGTTATATCATTGAGACTCTTCCACTTTATCGCCCCAAAGGTTACCATGATTCCCAAACCTACAATTGCACCTAGAGGAAGCGAACCTATCGTTAATTGAATAACCAAGGCTGTCCCTGCTCCAACTAAGGCAGCAAAATGTGATCTTGTAAATTTAATATCTTCATCTTCACTAAGATCAGGTTCAGTAAATTCGACCTCTTCGTATTCCCGGGGTTTTCGATAACTGATAAATATTGCAACCAAAACACCAACTATCATTCCTATAGCCGGGAATGCCATCCCTTTCCAGATTATTGATTTAGAAATCTCCATTCCATTTGCCGTCATCTGATCAGCAATAATCCCGTGAAAGATCAGTCCAAATCCTACTGGCAGAGCAATATAAGGGGTTTTAAGACCAAAGGTAAGAGCACAAGCTACTCCCCTTCTATCAATTTTTAATATATTCATAATTTTTAATAATGAAGGTATAAGAATTGGTATAAAAGCAATATGAACCGGTATAAGATTCTGGGATAAGCAGCTGATGGCTGCAATAATAATTAGCAACACATATCTTTTCCCTTTTATTGTCTTGGCAATTTTTTTAGATAATAGCGTAGCCAGTCCGGTCTCATGAATTGCTGTAGCCAAAGCTCCAAGCAAGATATAACTCAGTGCAGTTTCAGCGTTTCCTCCCATCCCTCCTACTAAAATATTCATAACTTCATTTAGAGGGATACCCGATAGAATCCCTCCAAATAATGCAGCTATAATGAGAGATAATATGACATTCAGGTTCAATAGACATAAAACACTCATCAAGATAACTGATAATAAAACTGGGTTTGTTAACATAAAATTTGTTCCTCCTTTTTTCTTTGCTTCCATATGGTAACATAAAGATAATATAGATATACCATATATCTGCTACATGAAATGATATACTATTACCTAAAAAAATACAACCTTAAAGCAAATTTTTAAGCCAAACCTCTACACTAAGCTCACAAAGAAAAAGAAGAGAGTACACTAAGAAGATCTTTTTTTACCACTAATCTATATTAATTTATCAGAAGTTAAACCTATCAACTCAGAGATTAGATTAGAGTTTCTCAGTGCACTATTTTTTCTCGGTAAACCTCCGTGTCCAAGGTTTAAATCTGTGATCATCAGAGAATCTTCCGTGTTCACAAAATCCTATGTTTACAGAGTAAACTACTAGCATTTTGGTGATGCCCACATCGGGTAGTGCAATAACATGAGTGATATCCTTAAAGCTCAAACTATAACCTAGTTTATCTATTGGTACTATTGAGATTTAGAGGCAAGAAATAGATTTGTCCATGAGAAACACTAAAGGTCCACCTCATGAACTAATCGTCCATCTGGTGGACCTTTTTAAGCTTTAAAAAGGTATTAAATTACAGTAAAAAATCCTCCCAAAGAGACAACTTGTCTCCTCAACAGACGTTTCTATTAATATTTTAGTAGAAAAAATAAAATAATGCAGCCATACCCAAAAGTCCCGCTATAAGTATAAATAATAGGGGAACTGTTTTTTTATAAAGATTCATTACTAAAAAGAATATCTCCTTATTTGTAATAGTTTCCCTGTTAAAATCTATATTTTTCTTTTCTCCATCAGTGAATTCACTATATTTTTTTAATTTTTTCATATCATTCCCTTATTTTTAAAAATTAATCTGTCTTATAACAGGCTATAAAATGTCCATCTCTAACTTCAACCATAACAGATTCTGTGTCTCTCTTCTTTGGATCTCTGTCATCGATCTTATAACCAGCTGGTATCTTTACCCATTCTGGTGTTTTTTCACTTGTATAGTTCTTTGTATTCTTTCTTGGATGGGACTTAGGTATGGCAGATAATAATTTTTTCGTATAAAAATGAACTGGTGATTCAAATAATTTATTTGTTTCTGCTAATTCCACTATCCTTCCAAAATACATTACTGCTATCCTATCAGAGATATGTTTTACAACTGATAGATCGTGGGTTATAAAAAGATATGTAAGCTCCTCTTCTTTTTGAAGGTCCTTCAACAAATTTATTACTTTTGCTTGTACCGAAACATCCAGGGCTGATACAGATTCATCACAGACAATAAATTTTGGATTTAGAGCTAATGCCCTAGCAATTCCAATCCTTTGTCTTTGTCCACCACTAAATTCATGGGGATATCTAGTCAAATGGTTGGGATCTACCCCACATCTACTGGCCGTTCCTCTTATATGATCATATAATTCATTCTTTTTCTTCATCTTATGAAATTTTACAGCTTCTCCAATGGTCTGTTCTACAGTCAATCTTGGGTTCAATGAAGAATAAGGATCTTGAAAAATTATTTGCATCTCCTTTCTGAGTTCATTCATCTTTCCCTTACTTGCATCGTGAATATTTGTCCCATTATAAAAAACTTCTCCACCACTTTTTTCATATAGGTTCATAAGTGTTCTTCCAAGGGTAGATTTTCCACATCCAGATTCTCCTACAAGTCCTAGAGTTTCCCCTTTTTTTATATTGAATGAAACTCCATCTACAGCTTTTACATGATCTACAGTTCTTCTCAATACACCTTTTTTTATCGGGTAGTATTTTTTTAAATCCTGTACTTCTATTAAGTTTACTCCTAAATTCTCATTCATTAATCAACCTCTTTTTTTAGATGGACTCTCAGCTCTCTATTTTCTAGTGTTATCATCTGGGTATCATCCTCATAATAAATTTCATCTGTAATTTCATAGTTTCCACCTCTATCAATTGCTATAGGATGTCCGATTTTCTCTGGCATAGAATACAGTTCATCACTGTCAGTATCTATACTCGGCATAGAATTCATAAGCCCAACTGTATATGGATGGATAGGATTATCAAATAGATCATCGATTGTAGCTATTTCCATAACTCTTCCTCTATACATAACTACTACCCTATCTGCTACTTCTGCGATTACTCCTAGATCGTGAGTTATAAATATAGTAGAAGTTTTAAACTCCTCCTTTATATCCTTTAATAATTTTAGGATCTCTGCCTGAATGGTAACGTCTAGAGCTGTAGTGGGTTCATCTGCAATAAGTAGTTTTGGTTCACACAAAAGTGCCATAGCTATTACTACCCTCTGCCTTTGTCCCCCACTCAAATTATGTGGATATCCATTATAAACTCTTTCTGGTCCTGCTATTCCTACTTTTTCCAGCATTCCTATGGCTTTTGCTTTGGCATCTTTTTTTGATAATTTTTGATGAAAAAATAGTACCTCTGTAAGCTGATCTCCAATAGTTAATACAGGATTTAGAGATGTCATAGGCTCTTGAAAGATAACTGACATATCACTTCCCCTCATATTTCTCAACTTATCAGGATCCATAGAAAATAAATTATCTCCTTGAAATCTTATCTCTCCTCCTTCTACAAACCCTGGAGGCATAGGAACAATCCCCATTATTGCCATGGTGGTAACACTTTTTCCACTTCCAGATTCACCTACTATTCCTAGAGTTTCACCTTCATACATATCAAAACTAACACCATCTACAGCTTTTACTATAGATTTATCCTCTTCTAGTCTAAAATAAAACTTTAAATCATCTATTTCTAATATTTTTTTCATGAATCAACCTCATTATTTGGATTTTGGATCAAGAGCATATCTTAGACCTGCTCCTACTAAATTAAAGCACATTACTGTAATAAATATAGCTACTCCTGGAGTCATCCATATCCACCAATAATTCTGAATTGTGTAGATTGACCTAGCTCCATTTATCATATTGCCCCATGTAGCTGCTGTAGGAGAAACTAATCCTAAGAAGGATAACATTGACTCACTTAATATTGCCCCTGCCATTCCCAATGTAATCGAAATAATTAGATATGATATTGTATTAGGTACCAAATGTACAAATATTTTTCTGGCATCGCTAAGTCCCAATGCCTTTGTAGCCAACATAAATTCTTGTTCCCGGAGGGTTAAAAGTTGTCCCCTTATCTGTCTTGCGATTCCTGTCCATCCAACAATTCCCAAAACCATCATAATCATATAGATATTAGGTCCTGTAATAGCTATCAGAGTAATCAGTAGTACCATTACCGGCAATACATTAATTACCTCGATAATTCTCATGATCGCATTATCTATTGCTCCTCCATAATAACCCGCTGCTCCACCCATTATTATTCCCAATGTAGTAGATATACTCACTGCTACCAGACCTATTGTCAACGAAATTCTACTACCATATAAGAGTCTGATAAAAATATCTCTTCCAGATTCATCGGTTCCCAAAATATGATTTCCTCCTGGTGAAAATGGTGACCCATTTATAAGTACATCCATATCTATATCATCGGGACCTATTCCAAGACCCTTTGATATCAAAGGTGTTAATAATGCAAGAAGTGCAATACACCCCAATAAAATTAGTGCTGCCAGTGCTATTCTATCTCTTTTAAATCTCTTCAGCATAATCGCTAAAGGAGATTTTGATCTATTATCCATCATCTCTCTCCCTTATTATTTAATCTAACTTTACTCTAGGATCTACAATACCATAAACAATGTCCGAGATTAAATATCCCAATAACATCAATGTGGCAAAGAATATATTGCTTGCCATAATAAGGGGGTAGTCTCTAAAGGTTACTGCTCCCAAGGCTATAGTTCCCATTCCAGGCCAGGCAAACATACTCTCGATAATGATACTTCCTCCAAAGAGTCCTCCTAATATTCCTGAAAACATAGTTACTATAGGGATCAATGTATTCCTAAAGGCATGTTTATAAATAACTGTTCTCTGAGGAAGTCCTTTGGCTCTGGCTGTTCTTACATAGTCTTGACTGAGTACATTTAACATAAATGATCTGACAAACATAACCATCCCTGCTATTCCAGTACTTACCATAACGATAAGAGGTAGAGCTGCATGACGTAGGAGGTCAAAGAAATATGCCACTCCTGTGAATCCTGCTCCAGGTGTTACCATCCCAGAAAATGGAAATAACCCAAAATCCATAGCTAATTTTTTTATTACCAACAATGCTATAAAAAATGATGGACATGATATTCCTGCTAAAGTTATTAACCCGATGGCCTTGTCGATATGTGTATTATGTTTCACAGCTGAAATAACCCCCAATGGTATAGCAATCATATTTGATATTATAATTGCTGGAACTGCCAGGGTAAAACTGTTCCACATATAGGTCTTTATAACTTCTACAGTTGGTTTACTGTACTGGATTGAGTACCCCATATCTCCATGGAGTGCTGCCCATAGCCAATAAAAATATCTCTTATATACCGGCTGGTCTAATCCATATTGTGCCCGCAATTTTGCCATCATTGCGTCGGTCATATTTGGATCCATCTGACTTCCCACAGGATCCCCAGGTGCAAATGCAAATATTGTATATATCATAGCTGACATGACAAACAATACAAATACTGATACTATGACTCTTCTAATTATGTACTTTAACATCTTCTCCCCCAATGTTTAAATTTATTCTCTGATAGAGGGGATCGAAAAAATCTCCCCTATCAATATTATTTTTAAGTAGTATAAAGTTCTATCTTTCGAGTTTAACTGTATTATCCATAACTGCCTCTCCAATAGTCATGTCGTTCATATAATCCAGTCCGCTTATCCTTTTGTTGATTCCCTCTACCCCTGTAGGACTTACCAAGAAGATATACGGCAGATCCTCATTTATTTGCTTTATAAGTTTGTCGTAGATTGGAGCTCTCTCTTCAGGATTATTTTTAGCTAGTCCTTCCACAGACAATTCATCTACAATACTATTGGAATACCCCACAAAGTTATTAGATCCACCTGTTTTAAAGGTATTAGATTGATCTGGATCTGCAATTGTAGACCACGCTAACATTATGGTGTCAAATTTAGGTTCTTTACTATCGATGTCTTTAACCATGGCATTGAAATCCACCAACTGAATATCTACATCTACACCAATCTCTTTCCAGTTTTGTTTTATTAGAGCTATCAATGTTTTACCAGTAGAACTTTGTCCTGATGATGCTGCTGTTTCAAGAACAAATGCTAACTTTTCCCCGTCCTTATATCTAAATCCATCATTTCCTGTCTTCCACCCATCATCTTCCAACATCTTCTTAGCCTTTTCAGGATTATAAGCATAGTCATTTACGTTTTTAGAGCTGGCCCAATGCTGGGGAACTAAAGGTTGATTTACTACTTTTGCATAGCCTTCCAAAACTTTATCTGCATAGAGTTCCCTGTTTAACCCATAAGCCAGAGCCTGCCTTACCGACTTATCCTTAAATTTATCCTTTCTCAGGTTAAATCCAATATATGAATATTTGGCTGGTGGAGTATTTTGGAAGTTAACCAGGTTATTTGAGGATGCCAGCTCCTTTTCCTTACTCTTTCTGCCAGGAAGACTTGCTATATCTAGATCTCCAGTTCCTAAAGCTGGAGATACAGAGTCACTAGGGATATATCTGATTACTATTTTTTGAACCTCTGAAGGTCCCTGGTGGAAATCTGTAAACCTATCTAGGACAACATATTCCCCCGGTTTATATTCGGTTAATTTATATGGTCCCGATCCTAATGGAGTTTCATTTTTAGTTAAAAATTCAGTTTTATAATTTTCCGGTTTATCATATTCATAGTAGTGTTTAGGCATTATCCTGGACACAAAGTTATTAAGGGATCTGGCATTGGCTTCTGTCATATTAAAAATAACTGTATATTTATCCGGAGTTTCAATCCCGCTTATATATCTCACTTTCCCATCTGCTACCTCTTGGAACCCCTTTATAGAAGCTGAGGCAAAGGATGACCTTCCATCATACTCAGGTCTTGCATATAGACTGTAGGTAAACTTTACATCTTCAGATGTAAGTTCTACCCCATCTTGAAATTTAACACCCTTTTTTATATGAAAAATATACTGCATTTTCTCGGGTTTATATTCATAATTTTCTACCAGACTTCCAGGCTTAAATTTAAAATCATTTCCATAACTTAACATTGTTTCAAAGATATAGCTATTTACCTTAGAATCATAGGCTGTAGATGATAGAGATGGATTGAACTTTCCCTCAAATTTAGCTGTTATGGCTAAATTAATAGTTCCACCCCTTTTTTTAGCTGGATTTTCAACTTTTTTCTCTATAGCTGTGCTGGAAACTGCCTTTGTCTCACCCTTTGTTTTTTCGTTGTCTTGACCGCATGCAAGTAAGGCTAAGACCATGGTACTTAGTAATAATATTTTTTTCATTTTTACCTCCCTAGTAAAATTCGTTAATTCGAGTTTAGTATATTTTTAAGGTATATCCAAGTTTTTTTATCATTATTTAATTTTAATGTTTAAGATACAAGTTTTTTCTAGATTGAAACCATTTTAAACGCAATAAAAACCCTCAAATTAAGATCACAAAGGAAAGTTTTTTAGTTTTAAAATATTCTTTGGACACAGACTAAAATCTGACTTTTTTCTTTTTGCCACCAATTTACACTAATTTACAAATCTCTACCGCAACAACACAAAAGTTTATATTTTTTTAGTTAAAACCTATCTACCTCTGACGCAGACTAAGGTCTGACTTGTCTTTTGAACCTAATTTCTTTTTCTAGATGTTACTCTACTTCCTAGAATATTTCTCACGAGTTTCGTCGTGCCCATCATGTCCGTCAGACATATACTTTACACTAATCCAAAAATGAATTTATATACTTGTTAACAATTATATGTTAATATATTTGTATAGCATGTGTTATATTTTCCTTTGGAGTTGTTGTAGTGACAATATTATATGACGTAGGCTTTTTTTTATCGAACTAATAATTCAAAAAAAAATAAAGGGAAAAAATAAAAAGAGACGAATTTAATAGATAGGAAAAATTTTAAATTTGAAAAGATAGGGGGAGCTTATGAGAAAGATAAAAAAAGGATTTACAGCATTAGAATTATTAATAGTAGTAGCAATAATAGGAGTCTTAGCAATAACGGTAGTCCCTAAAATAATCAATAGTTTAAATAAAGCAAAGGTAGCAAAGGTAGCTCAAAAACTAGAATTAATCAGATTAAAATTATCATTTGAAGAAACTTTAGCGGAAGTATTCCCGGATTTAGCAAATAATGATGACTATTTAAAAAATAAATTTGATGTAAAATTTACAGAGTCTTTTTCATTTAATGATGAAGGTCATGGAGAAACAGATAATATTGTTATATTCAGAGATAATAAAGGGGGCTGGATATACAATAGGGAAAATGGAGAAGTCTATGCCAACCTGCCCAATGGAGCATATACGTCAGATGTTGACAATGAAATTTGGGGAGGAGAAACAGTGCCTATATCTAAAATAAAATATAGCGATACTCTATCCTATGGAAGATTACAGTTTTTAAATGAAGATGGGGAATGGGAAGATATGATAGATGGAGAAACCTATCCGGCAGATGCAGAGATAGTATACCTTCCAGATTCCGATAGTATTTCAGGCAATACAAATCAAGTAAACATCGGTTCAAATACCGGAGAAACAGTCAGCTTAAGTGATTGGGGAACAGTTAATGGGAATACAGCAGTCTTGGAATCTGACGGGGTAACTATTACGACGACAGTTTCATCTGGAAATTTAGCTACTTTTAATGGGCCAAATAGTCATGTAGGAGCTGGGATAGGAAATGCTTCTAGTAATGGACTAAGTTCTGGTGAAAAACTAAAAATAGATATAGACGGAGAAAACATAAATAAAGTTATCTTTACTCTAGATGGTTTAGGTGGATATTTTGATGTGAATAGCAGGCATGCTACTAAAGTAAAAATTTCTGCCTTTGATGTAGATGGAAAATTAATAGAAACACAAAGTAGTTATAGACAATCAGGTGATTTTTTAGATCAATATTCCTTTGAAATTACTCAACCAGTTTCCTATTTTGAACTAACATCTTCAGGAAGTAATGGTAGTTATGTAGTACAAAATGTAGATCTAATCAGAAGTGCCCAAGATCAGGTTAATTTGACAATTCAAAATCCAGACGGGACAACTGAAGTAATATCCAAGGATATCCTTTTAGACGGAACAAATTCAGATGACATTGTTACTGTAAGGGAAAAACCAAAAGAAGAAGGCGAGGAAGGGGATAGCTAATAAAAAAAAGTTTCACGGAGATTTCTCCGTGAAACTTTTTTTTAGATTTATTTAGCTATAATTTTTAATTCTTAGGAAGTCTGTATACTCCTCTATTTAATCCATCTTGGATTGCAGATCTTATTTTCCCTCCACGAACAGTTGCTCCTGCCATTGGAATATTTTCTGGTGTGTATAGATCAGGCATTGTATCCTTTAAATTTTTCCCTACTAAATGATTTAAAGCAGCGATATACTTATCTTTCTCCTTTTCTAACTTAGAATCTTTCATATAATTTTGACCTTTAAAATTTAACATTCTCATAGATGCTTTTTTTACAATATCATTTTCTAAATCAAATTGTACATTCACTTGAACTTCTCCAATAGAATTACTGTCTCGATCAATAAAATTTCCTCTATAGGTCCCATCTGAATAAGTAGACCCAAAAGTAACCGCTGATACTACGATAAGTGCAATTAAAATAATAATTTTTTTCATTTCTTTCCTCCTAATTTTATTTGTTGTTACGTAACTAAAATAATAATATCATAATTTATTTTGTTTTTCAAACTTTTTGTAGACTTAATCAAATAAAATTTGATATACTATAAAAAAAGAAAAGGAGAGAGAAGATGAAAACTTATAAACTAAAAGATAAAATGTTTGAAATATGTTTGGGGTTATTTTTTTTTATAGGAATCTCTTTGACCATCTGGGATAATTCCTCTAAAGAAAATTTAATTGGAACCAGTAAAGGCTATAAAGGTCCCATAGAAGTAGAAGTTACTTTGAGGGGAGAAAAAATAATAGGTATAAAAATATTGAAAGAAAATGATACAGAAGGAATAAAAGAAAAAGCGTTTCGTGGAATTATAAATGGTGTTATAACAAAACAAAGTATTGCAATTGACAGTATAGCAGGAGCCAGTTATAGTTCTGTTGGTTTAAAAAAAGCTATTTTAAATGCTGTAGAACCTAAGAAAATTTTAAACATAGAGGAGGTACAACCATATTTAGAAGTGACGAGTGATTTTTTTGATAACGATTAAATTTTTTTTAAAAATTATTTTAAAAACATTTAAACTTTTTAACCACTTTCTACGACTAATTAGTATAAGCAAATGAAAATAATATTTTTTTCGTTTCTTTCTTTCCTAAATAAAATAAAAAACTCCTAACTGTACGACTATTACAGATAGGAGTTTTTTATTTTTTTGATTTATAGTTGTAGTGAGAGATTAAATTTTTTACACCTAGCTCATAAAAGAAAAAACAGATAGATTCTAAAGTTTTCGCCTTTGATACGAGCTACTTTTTCTCAATAGCAAGAAAAAGTAGCCAAAAAGTGCCAAACTTTGAAAAATTGTTCTTAAGTAAAATATTAATATACGAGCTTTGAAAGCTACAGTCCTCACTTCGTTGCGGAACTTAATTTGTTGAACGCTCTAGTATATATGAAAGTACAAAGTAAAATCACTTTCAAAGTTGAACAAGACCTTTGGTTCTGATTTTAATTCCTTTTTCTAGATGTTACTCTGCTTCTCAGTAAATATTTTACGAGTTTCGTCGTACCCATTATGTCCGTCAGGCACCCCTCTAAGAAACGGGGATCCACGGTCTCACTCTATAACATCAAATGGTTATTGCTTCGGTTTCTCTTACGAAGAGAAACCATAAAAAGGAAGAGTACGGAATTTTCTTCCTTCTTTTATGGATTTTCACAAACCATGAAATGTGTCAAAGAGACACCAAATTTAGGATATAAGAAAAAGATAGCTTTGCTACCTTTCTCTTAACTTTTTTATTAAAATCAAACCAAAAGATTTCCTCTGTGTATCTCCGTGTCCATTGTTCTTATTTTTTCCTTTCCTCCCAGATAATGAAATTAAAAATTCAAAAATTATTAATTAACAGATGCAGCGACCTTTGAAGTCTCTTTCTTTAAATATAACCAATAATAAATAACAGGTACAAATATTCCACCGGAAAGTACATTCCCAATAGTTACAGGAATATAGTTATTCATGAACATATTTGAAATAGAGATAGTTTCAGGAGAGACCATCCATCCAGCAGTAATAACAAACATATTCGCAACGACATGTTGATAACCAGAAAGAGCAAACATCATTATTGGGAACCAGCAAATCCATAGTTTTCCAGTGACATCTGTAGCAGCAAAGGTCATCCAAATAGCCAAAGCTACTACAACATTACATAAAAATCCACTGGCAACAGCTTGAGCAAATCCTAAATGAACCTTACCTTCAGCGATAGCTACAACTTTGGCAGCCATAGGAGCACTTTTGAATACCCCGGCAACAATAGCAACCCATGCAAGGAAAGCACTCCCTACAAAATTTCCCAGCCAAACTACAATCCAGTTTCTTAAAACATCTTTAAATGATGAATCCCCAGTAATATAAGCTATAAAAGCTAAGTTATTACCAGTAAATAATGACCCTCCTACAAATAAAACCAGCATAAGTCCTACTGGAAATACTGCAGCTCCAAGAAGCTTTGAAAGTCCCGGATCTACATTAGCGCCAAGAGATTGAGTAACAGTAATATAAGCTATAAAACCTAAAGCTATAAATATTCCACCCATAATTCCCAATACAAATATTTTCAATGATTTTGTTTTTGTTTTTTTTATAGCCATTTGTACGACTGCTTCGGCTACCTCCGCTGTGTTTAAAAAAGTTTTCGACATAATTTCCTCCATTTTATTTAATTTTTATGATAGATTAATTCCCCCCATTGATATTTTAGGATTCAATAAAAAATTATTAAATTAAGACCCTAACTAAATTAACCCTACAAGGGGTATATTACTATTTTTATTTTTCTAAGTCAATTTTTTTAGTACTGTTGTATTATTTTATTGTGAAAGAAATATTTTTGTAAAAAAACATTTAATCCAAACTTTATATTTATAAGGTATTTTTTATAAAAATGATGTTTTTTTTTTCACTACCAATAAAAAAAATATTTTTTTACAGACATTTAGTATATAATTAATACAATTAGTATTATTTAAAAACAATTTTAAGGTAAATCAAATTGTTATTTATAGATTTTTAAGGGGGAATATTTAAGGTGGGTAACGAATACATTGATAACATATTATCTAATTTTAATTTTAGTAAGATAGAGCTGCTTCCAATTCTTACTGAGATTCAAAAACAAAATAAAGACAATTACATTTCAGATGATATATCTGATTATGTGGCTGTAAAATTAAAGATGCCAAAAGCCAGGGTCGATGAGGTGATTACATTCTTCTCAGCTATAAACACTAGTAAAAAAGGAAAGTTCGTTTTACAACTATGTGAAAGTACTGTCTGCGGTGTCAAGAAGAAGCATCTGATGGGAGAAGCTATTGAAAAAAAATTAAATATTAAATTAGGAGAAACTACTCCTGATAACTTATTTACATTTGAACACACTCCATGTTTTGGTGCTTGTGATATTGCTCCTGCTATGAGAGTTAATGGTGTAGTTCATGGAAATCTCACAGTTGATAAGATAACAGACCTAATAGATCAACTTTCTAAGGATGGTGGGAACAATAAATAATAAATTTAATATTAAGATGATCAGTGAAAATTTTGGAAAATATAAATATGATGAGATCGATAAATATATAGAGCTCGATGGATTTAGTGGGCTTAAAGTAGCTTTTGAAAAAGGAAAGCAACATGTTATAGATGAATTAAAAATCTCTGGTCTCCGTGGAAGAGGGGGAGCTGCTTTCCCTACCTGGCAAAAATGGAAGGGTGGACTCAATGAATTAGAGCAAGAAACTTTTGTTATATGTAATGCTGACGAAGGGGAACCAGCTACATTTAAAGACAGAGAACTCCTCTCACAAGATCCTTATAAAGTTATTGAAGGACTCACTATTTCCGGATATATGAGAAGTGCTAAAACTGGAACTATATATCTCAGAGAAGAGTATACATATATGAAGCATCAAATAGAAAAGGCTATTGAGTTATCTAGGGAAAGAGGATATTTAGGAAAAAATATCTTAGGAACAGGATTTGATTTTGATATCAGAGTATTTTCTGGAGCTGGAGCTTATGTATGTGGCGAAGGATCTGCTCTTATTGAATCTATGGAAGGAAAAGCAGGGAAACCCAGACTTAAAGCTCCTAGAATTAGTTCTCAAGGATATCTTCAAATGCCAACACAGTCTAATAATGTAGAAAGTTTAGCGGTAGCGGCTACTATTTTAAAGATGGGAGCTTCTAAATATGCTGAATATGGATATGGAGAAAGTGTTGGAACTAAATTAATCAGTATTTGTGGAAATATAAATAAACCTGCTGTATATGAGATACCATTTGGGATTACTCTCAGAGAGATTATCGAAGAGGTAGCTGGCGGCGTTGAAAACAATAAAAAAGTCAAGTTTTTACAACTTGGAGGAGTTTCTGGTCCATTGGTACCGGAAAGTTTGTTAGATACTAGATACACATATGAGGATCTTTGGGATCTAGATCTTGGGATAGGATCTGGTGCTATCTTAGTCGCTGATGAGGATATGTCTGTTATAGAATATATGAAATTAGCTAACGATTTCTTCCACCATGAATCTTGTGGAAAGTGTATTCCTTGCAGGGAAGGGGTCCATGCATATAAAAAAATAATAGATAAATTATTGAATAAAACTGCAAAAAAAAGTGATATAGATTATCTTTTAGAGATTGGAACTTTGATGAATGAAACTTCTTTCTGTGGGCTTGGTCAAACAGCAGCTACTCCTGTTTTAAAAGCTATCAAGTATTTTAAAGATGAACTATATACAGCAACAATTGATTAATAAAAAAATTTATGCATTAGGAGGAAAATGTGAAAAACTTGGTTAAAATTACTATAAATGACAAAGAATACAGTGTCCCTGAAAATACAAAAGTATTGAGGGCATGTGAAAATATAGGTATCAAAATCCCTACTTTTTGTGATGACAAAAGACTGGTTCCAACAGGAGCCTGCAGGATGTGTGTCGTAGAAATAGGTAGTGGAGGGAGAACAAAACTTCAAACTTCATGTTCAACAGATGTTAAAGAAGGTATGGTTATAAACACAGATACAGAAAAAGTAGCCAATGCCAGAAGAACTATACTAAAACTTCTTTGGGCCAGTCATCCTAACGAATGCCCCACTTGCGAAAAATCAGGAGAATGTAAGTTACAGGATTACTCCTACGAATATGGTGTTGATATCGATGCCATCGCCGATATTCAGGAACACAGAGGTATTCCTAAAAATAAAGATGCTAAATTTTATTCAATTGACAGCAATAAATGTATCTCTTGTAATAAATGTGTAAGAATTTGCAGTCAGCTACAATGTAACGACGCATTGGGTCTGAATAATAGAGGTCCCCATACTGTTGTTGATAGAGCGAGTTTCAATGGAAATACTAATTGTACAGAGTGCGGTGCCTGTGTTCATGCATGTCCTGTAGGATGTCTTATGCCAAAATCCAAAGAAAAATTTAGAAATTGGCAGGTTCAAAAAACCCAGACAACGTGCTCATATTGTGGTGTAGGCTGCCAGTTAAACTTAGTTACAAAAGATAATAAAGTTGTTAGAATCGATCCAGTTATGGATAAGGTCAACAATGGTCTGTACTGTGTTAAGGGAGTTTTTGCATATAACTTTATCAATCATAGAGACAGACTTACAACTCCTTTAATAAGAAAAGACGGGAAATTAACTGAATGTTCTTGGGAAGAAGCCTATGAGTTTATTGATTTTAACAGAAAGAAAACGTTATCTGAAAAAGGCGGGGCAGGATTTGCCGGACTGGCCAGCGCTAGAACAACAAATGAAGATAACTACCTTTTCCAAAAAATGGTCAGAAGTGGATTCCAGACAAATTCCATAGACCATTGTGCCCGTCTCTGACATTCTTCTACAGTTGCAGGTCTTGCAACTATGCTTGGTAGTGGAGCCATGACAAATTCCATAGAAGAAGTAGTCGATAACGATACTATATTTGTAATCGGAAGTAACACAACGGAAGCTCATCCTGTTATTGGAGCATCTATAAAACAAGCCGTGAGAAAGGGAGCAAAATTAATAGTTGCCGATCCTGTTAGAATTAAATTAGCTGAAATTGCAGATTGTTATCTTCAAATTCAACCAGGTTCAAATACTGCTCTTTTAAATGGAATGATGAACTACATAATAGAAAACAACCTCCAGGATCAGGAGTATATAGATAAAAAAGTTGATAATTTTGAGTTCTTAAAGAAAACTGTAAAGGAATATACATTAGAAAAAACATCGGAAATATGCGGCGTAGAAGCAGAACTTATTGCAAAAGCTGCTAGAATATACGCTGAAAGTCCTGCTGCAGGTCTTTACTATGCCATGGGAATTACACAACATTCAACAGGTGTTAATAATGTAAAATCTTGTGTAAACTTGGCTCTGACTTGTGGAAATATAGGAAAAGCCAATGCCGGTGTTAATCCTCTAAGGGGGCAAAATAATGTTCAGGGAGCCTGCGATATGGGAGCTCTTCCAAATAAATTCCCTGGTTATCAAAATGTTATCGATTCAGAAGCTATAGATAAATTTGAAACTGCATGGAATACAAAACTTAGTACAACTAATGGGATGAGATTACCAGAAATGATGGATAAGGCTGCAAATGGAGAGTTAGGATTTATGTATATTGTAGGAGAAAATCCTATGATCTCTGATCCCGACACACATCATGTAACTAAGGCATTAAAAACCGTAGATTGTTTAGTTGTACAAGACATATTCTTAACAGAAACAGCTGAATTGGCAGATGTCGTATTACCTGCTGCTACATTTGCTGAAAAAGATGGAACATTTACAAATACTGAAAGAAGAGTTCAAAGGGTAAGAAGAGCTATCGATCCAATTGGAAATTCTAAACCAGATTGGATGATCTTTAGTGAACTCCTAGAAACATTTGGATTGTCTCCTAAAAATAAATACAATAATTCTAAAGATATATTTGAAGAGTTGTCATCTTTAACTCCTCAATACAATGGAATTTCATACGACAGGATCGATTCTTTGGGATTACAATGGCCTTGTCCTACAAAAGACCATCCAGGAACTAAATTTTTACATAAGGATAAGTTTATGAAAGGTGAAAAAGTAGAATTTATGCCTGTAAAATATATAGATCCAATAGAGAAAGCAACTGAAGAATATCCTATCACAATGACAACAGGAAGGATATTAGAGCATTATCATACCAGGACTATGACAATGAAAACCGATGAAATAGATAAGGAGTTTAAATCCAGCTGGTTGAGTCTTTCTCCTGAATTAGCTGAGGAGTTAAAGATAGAAGATAAAGATAATATCGTTGTTGAATCACCTAGGGGAAAAATATTTACTGTAGCCAATATATCCAATGATGTTTCTGGTAAAACAGTATTTATGCCATTCCATTTTGGAAATGGAGCAAATGTATTAACAAATGGTCAAGCCTTGGATCCTATATGCAGCATACCTGAATTAAAAGTTACTGCTATAAATATCTCTAAAGCTTAATTTAATTTTTTTATTAGAATGAATAGAACTAAAAAAGGTGGATTGCAAAAACAATCCACCTTTTTTTAAATTTGGCACTCTCCTCTTCCTTCTCATTCCTTATATATAGAATAGGATTTAATTTGAATGAGTAAAGAACTTCTGTAAAAGTAGGATCACCTTCAAAATTAAAAAATCTTTGGTTCTAGCTTTAATTCCTTTTTCTAAATGTTATCCTACTCCCCAGAATATCTCTTACGAGTTTCGTCGTACTTATCATGCCCGTCAGGCACCCCACTAAGAAACGGGGATCCATGATCCGACTCTATAACATTATTTAGAAAAAGTCTGCTTTTCTTTCGTTCATTTCTTTTTCAGATAAAAAGAAAGAACCCGTATTAAAGATGGAATCTTTAGAAACTTTTTATTTTTTTGAATATATACTTTGAGTCCCATTCTAAATAAACATCTGTAATTATCAGAGCTCTTTCCGTGTTCGCAAGATTCTTAGGTGCAACAGCACCCCTCTATCTCAAAATCCTATGTTTACAAAGTAAACTACTAGCATTTTGGTGATACTCTTTACGAGTAGAAGTCTTGGTGATGCCCTTTACGGGTAGTGCGACAGCATCTGCATTCTATTTCTTTTAGATTATATAAACTAGAATCCTTACAGTAACCTTTTATTAAATAAACCTATCTATTAAAGCCTTAGTATATTTTCTAAAATCTCCTAAGTGTTCCTTTACTACAATCTCAACTATAGTATAATCAATCCTTTGGTATTGATGTACTGCGACATTTCTAAATCCTACCATTCCCTTCATAGCCTTAAAGATATCTTCACCTATGATCCCTTCCTCTTTTAAGAGAGTAAAAGCTCCTACACTGTCTTTTGGAATTCCTAAACTGAGTTCCGCAACTAAAAACATAGCAAGATCTATACTCTGCTGGCAGGCTCTTTGAAGGTTTAAAACAATTATGTCCTGGATATCATAATCTTCCATATCAAAATTTGACATAGCTAGCTTCTCTTCTATCCTTTTTAAACATTTTTCTATCGATTCTATCTTTACTAAGATTACTTCTTCCATACATGACCCCTTTTTTTTATACTTTTTTTTACGATATCTATATCTTCTTTATATTGATAGTAACAGGATATAACTGCGTATTTAAATTCATCTCTTTCCAACTTAGTCCTGCAAAATAAGTTTTTCCCTGTAGTTACAATCTGATGTTTCAAAATAATATTTGCATCAGTCAGATCTATCAAATCCACTTCTTTTCCCAGAAGATCGACTAATTCTATCTTATACTTATATTTTTCCTTAGATTCCATAGAGGTCCCCAATAAAACAGCTATATCTATATCACTTTCTTCTCTATTAATATTTTTCGCATAGGAACCAAACAAATATATTAATTTAGGTTTTTTCTCTAAAAAATAATCGACTATTTTTTCCTGAATGGTCATAAAATCACACTGCCCTTTTTATTTTAAATTTATATTTTTTTATAGTTTAACTATTAATATTATACCATAAACTAATATTTTTAAACTTTTTATCTACTTTCACCGACTAACTAATATAAGCAAATGAAAATAATATTTTTTTCGTTTCTTTCCTTAAATAAAATATAAAATAAAAGCCTCCTAACTGTGTGACTATTACAGCTGGGAGGTCTTTTATTTTTTTGAATATATACTTTGAGTTCACTTCTAAACGCTCCTAATATAAAAAATTAAATGTATCAAAACAAAAAAATCTATAGAACGCGAATCTCTTCGAGATACACAAAAAATCTTTAATTTTCACTGATTTAAAATCTTTTTATCGGTTAAAACCTAAAAACAAAAATTTGTGATCATTTAAGCTTTTTATCCGTGGACGCAAAGTTCTATGTTTTTGTTAAAAAACTAATAGCTACTTTGGTGATGCCCTTTACGGGTAGTGCGACAGTATCAGCGCTCCAATTTCTTTTAGATTATATAAACGAGAATCCTTACACTGAGTACACAGAGGAAAGAAAAGAAAATACACGAAGTTTTATTTACCCTTTGTGAGCTCTAGTTTTTCCCTTGGTGAGCTTCGTGTCCAAGTTTTTTATTTTTTTGATTATATCTTAATAAGAAAATAAATAAGATTTAGCGATAGATTCATAGAAGATAAATAAAAAGAACCTAACTATTATTATGGTTAGGTTCTTAAATATTTTTGATTATAATAAATTTGTATCCTATCTATGATTTCTTAAATTAAAGATCCTTTTTCTCTCATTTTATCCTGTAATTTCTCTATTGAAATAGTTCTAGAGGTTTTAGCATCTTTTATTATCTGAACCGCCGCTAATGCTGCTGCTTGGCCCTCTTCAAAACATTGAGCTACAACTCTACAAGACGCTAAAGCTTCGTGTTCTGCTGATATACATCTTCCTGCAACTAAAAGGTTATTTACCTTTTTAGGTATCATTGCTTCAAAGGGTACTTCGTAATAATCTTCATCTAAGTTTACAACTTTAACACCCTTATCTCCTAAATGAACCTCAATAGGCCATGCACTTCTTACTATAGCCGAATCAAACTTCTTAGCTTCTACTACATCTTCGTTTTTCAATGTATAGTCACACACAATAGTTCTAGACTGCCTGATTCCTATTTGAGATGCAGTATCCATCAAATAAGAATTTTCAAATCCTGGAATATAATCTTGAACAAATCTTTCATATTCTCTTACCTGCTTTCTTCCTAAAAATTCAGCTTCTGTCAAATCTTTAGTTTTTGTAGGGTATAGAGTCCTTCCGTCTTTTGCTACAATACTTGTTGCATTCATTATAGCCTGTTTTTTATTAGGTGCTTTAAAAATAAATGGATGTTTTCTTGGTAAATGGTAGTTCCCTGTAGCTGAGGCTTCTAGAGTTTTTTTCCATACGTCTTCTAATTTCCATTCTCCATATTTTCCCCAATCTACATCTGTCATTCTAAAGGTGAAAGTCATCGATTGGATATCTCCATCTTTGCCAAATACGAATGGTGCACCAGCTCTATAAGCCAGATCTCCATCTCCTGAACAATCGATATAAAACTTACCCTTTATAACCCCTCTCCCATCTTTATTTTCAACAATTATTCCTTCAATCTCTCCATCTTTTACAATGGTATCTACAAAGTTAGTATGAAAATAAGTCTTTGCTCCTGATTTTTCTATTATTTCATCTGCTGTTTCCTTCCAGATAAATGGATCATGAGGAGATAACCAGGTGTGACCAAATCTTTCTAATCTGACCAATCCACCCTTAGCTTCCAGTAGATCTGCAAATCTTCCTGCAAACCCCTGAACTATCTGTTCAGGTTTACCGTCCTCTGTAGAATTAAAAAGTCCGCCTATTGTAGCAGAATATCCACCTACATTGGCTCCACCAAAAAATCCATTTTTTTCGATGATTACAGTAGATAATCCTTCTTCTGCTGCATTTACAGCAGCGGAGACTCCCGCAGGTCCACCTCCAACTATAACCACATCTACTTCTTCAAGTATAGTTAGTTCTTTTGCTGGCTCTATGTATTTACTCATGTTTCCTCCTAAAATCACTAAAAATCTATTCCTGTGATTTTCTTTAAAAATTCTTTATTCAATTCAATTCCTAATCCTGGTTTATCGCTCACTTCTAACGCCCCATCAATAATATCAGGTTCATCTAAAGTTAACTCTTGTATTAAAGTTCCATTCCAAAATTCCGGATGTAAATATTCTGTGTATGTTGATATTTTGTTAGCTTTTGCAAAATGTCTGCAGGCAGCACTTGTAATCCCAGTTTTCCAGTTATGAGGCATTATTTGTGCATTATAGATCTCACACATCTCACTAATTCTTAACAATTCAGTAATTCCTCCACACCTGTTGTAATCTGATTGTATTACAGATACACCAGTTTGCTTTAACCATTCAAGAGCTTCAAACCTTGTAGTAGACATCTCTGCACCACATAATCTGGTATTAATAGATTCAGCTAATCTTCTATGACCTTCTAAATCATCGTGTTGAAGAACCGCTTCTGCAAAATATAGATCTACATCTTCTAACTGTCTAAGTGTCCATCTTGCAGCCTGCCAGTCTGTCCATCTATATAGGAAATCAACCATCATATCAATTTCATTTCCTACTATTTTTTTTAATTCTCTAATATATCCTACTACTTCTCTGTCTGTTATATTATCATTAGGCATTACTACCACTTTTAAGGCTCTAACTTTTTTTTCTTTTGCTTTTTCAATTAAAGGCCTATAAGCTTCTACAATATCTGCAAGGGGTGCATCTCCTGCTATTGAAGGATATAAAGTGAAATAAGGATAAAACTTTTTTTTCTGAGCTCCTCCCATTAATTTATATGCTGGTACATTATGTTGTTTCCCTGCAAGATCATAGAGAGCCATATCTATCCCTGAGATCGCAAACATTCCTAGTCCTCTCATTCCAATCCAACGACTAGAATCATACATATCATCCCAAATAGCCTTAAATTCCAAAGGATCTCTTCCGATTACCTTTTCCTTTAAATTAGTTAACCATTTATGTTCTGTTTCTATTTCAGAAAAAGCTTTCATACACTCTGGAGAGCCGTCGGCTTCTCCAATTCCATATATCCCATTTCCATCTGTTACTCTTACAATAACTGTATTTTCACTCCAATTTGTTGCCGCTACATCTACAGGTATAAACTCCACTGAAACTATGTTATTTCCCACTATTCTCCCCCTATATTTCTTTTTTATCTAAATGTGCATAATCTTTCTTTAACCATTTCATCAAACAAACCACCATAATTATATAGAGTATTATCATAGGAAATCCAACTATTACACTCATTGATTTTATAGTATCTATTGCTCCTCCCATGAAAAATGCTGCCATACTTACTGCTGCAACTCCAAAAGTCCAAGCCATTCTTACTTTTACATCCGGTTCAGCATCAGCATCCAATTCCTTAGTTGATATCATCGAAACAGCTACTGTTGCAGAAGTCATAGTTGTTGACATTAAGAAGAACTCAACTATTAGAAATATTACTAAAACAGCTGTTCCCATGGGTAGTGAGGCTATTGTCTCAATGATAGCTGAAGATGGTCCCATAGTTTTCATCCACTCTATTAATGGAAGTTCCCCGGATAACTGACCGTTTACAGCATATCCTCCAAATATTCCTATAAAAAACATACATCCTGCCGATCCTGCCGAAAGACAAGTTAAAATTAAACCTTTTATAGTTCTTCCTTTTGAGATACGTGCTAAGAAAATTCCCATCATTACCAGATAAGCAAAATACCATGCCCAATAATACATTGTCCAGGCTTGTGGAAATCCTGATTTTTGCACTGGATCTGTCCAAAAACTCATCCTTATAAAGTTAGTACTAAGTACTCCTACACTATCAAAGAAATAAGAAAGTATAAATCTTGTTGGCCCTACAGCCAAAACAAATACTCCTAAGGCTAAAGCTGTATAAACACAAACATTAGAAAGCTTTGCAACTCCTTTTTTCATACCTGCAAACATTACTAAGCTATAGAAAACAACGAATAAAAGAACTATTGATACCTGTAAAAGAATATTATTCGGTATACCTAATAATTTATTGATTCCCGACCCCAATAGGTCTACGGTAAATCCCATAGAAGTAGAAAATGCTCCTAAAGTACCAAATATTGCAATAATATCTATAGCTAATCCAATTGCACCCTTTGCATTTTTTTCCCCTATAACATCTGCACACAGATGACTTAATCTTAAGTTCCTCTTCTTTTTCTTATGCAGATAGTATGCAAACGGAATTGAAGGCAGACAAAATATTGACCAGCCTATTGGCCCCCAGTGATACATTGCATATGTTATAAGCCATTTTGTCGACTCAACCGAACCTGCCTCTGCAAACATAGGCGGTGTCTGTAGATAATACATTGGTTCTCCTATAGCCCAATATATTAAGGCAGCTCCTACACCTGCTGTAAACATCATAAATGCATAGGTCGAATTAGTAAATTCAGGTTTATCTTCCGGTGCTCCTAATTTTACATGACCATATTTACCAAACGCCAACCACATTAAAAATACAAAACACCCAAATCCTCCTAATAATACCAGCCATCCCATATCATAAGTAACCCATTTCATACCTGCAGTTGCTATTGTCTGTGATTTTTCTGGAAATAAAACCGCAAACCCTAACACTAAAAATGTAACTATTATTGACGGCCAAAATACTTTCCCATTTAGATTACTTTTGGAAACATTTAACATTACTTCATCTCTTTCCATCTTTCCCCCTTGTATGATATATCTGTGATATATCAGTTTATTTTTTTAAAAAATATGTAAGCAATTACTATAATCGCTTACTTTATTATTTTTACAACAAATTTTTCAGATAAGAATTTCGATATAACTTTTCTATGTTATCTATGAGCTCATCTGATTTTAATTTAGCATTTTTAGAATCCCCCGATGCAATCAGCTTCATCAATTCGCAATGCCCTACATTTATTTTTTCTATGGTTTCCTTATCGTTTTGATAGTTCACATAATATAATCTTCTTGCCAGTGCATGAAGCGGCCTTATTGCTTCTTGAACAAATAAGTTTTTAGAAGCTTCTGCTGCCAATAAATTAAATTCATTATCTATTTTAACCGCATTTTCTGAATCGTTATTTTTGGTAACCTCTTCAAATTCAGTTGATAATTCTAAAAATCTTTTTCTCATTTTTTCAGTTGCATTTTTAGCTGCATCCCTCATAACTATCCCTTCAATAGCCCTTCTTAGTTCTATTTGCTGGAATACTTCTTCTAATTTTATCTCTGTTACCATCATACCTCTTCTAGGCATAATTTTTATCAGATGTGCCGTTTCTAGTTTTTTTAACGCCTCTCTAACAGGCATCCTTCCTATTCCTACCTCTTCACTTATTTGTTTTTCCGAAATAATTTTACCTGGTTCTAGTTTTAAAGTAACTATTCTGTCTTCAATTATTTCATAAGCTTTATCTACTAAAGATTCTTTATTCATTTGATCCCTCTCTATAAAACAGTGATATATCAGTTGTATATGTGTAATATTAAAACAATTTATAAAATTTGTCAAACATTTTTTTATAAAATATTTTCTATTAAGATTATTAAACTATAGATGAAAACACTTACACTAAGCTTACAAAGGAATAACCAAAGAGTGCACTAAGAAATTTTTTTATTCTTGGATAAAAAATTATTTTCGAAACAGATTTCTATGGGCCTATAATCTGATTCTTGGTTTTAAGCGAAGTTTATAGTCGTTGAGCTTCAGCAGTACTGTTTCTACAATGACGATTGTGACCTACTATACAATGACAAAATGGTTATTGCTTCGTCTTCCCCATTTAGGGGAAAACATAACGAGAAAGTATAACAATCTTCTTGAATTTTTACGTCTCATTTTTTCCACATCTTAATTTTTTCTAAATAGAAATAAATTAAGTATTTGTGGATCGAGAAAAGAGACCCAGTTAAGGATGGAATCCTTAGACCTTGTTTTTGTCACTAAGCTCACTAAGGTAACCTCTTATTTTTGAGCCTGACTAAGATCTGACTTTAACCAAGCCGTAGAACGCGGATATCTTCGATACACACTGAAAATTCTCTAATATACACAGATAAAATCTTTTATTTTTGGTTAAGACTATCTTTTTTGACTTTAATTCTTTTTCTGGATGTTATCCTACTTCACAGTATATCTTTTGCGAGTTTCGTCGAACCCACCATGCCCGTCAGGCATCCCAATAAGAAACGGGGATCTATGGACTTACTCATATAACATCATTTAGAAAAAGTGAGCTTTTCTTTCCTCTATTTCTTTTGCTCATGAAAAGAAATGGAGTCAGTTAAGGGCGAAACCCTTGGAACCAATTCCTTTACACTAAGCTCACGAAGCAAAAACAAGAAAGTAAACTAAGTTTTATTTCCCTTTGTGATCTCTACCTTTTTTCTCTTCGTGACCTTCGTGTCCAAGGTTTTAAATGTTTTTTCGTGTTAATTCGTGACTAATTTTTTTCTTTTAACTTTCAATTGTCAATTGTACATTTTCAACTATCAATTATTTTTTCTATCTCCGTGTCCAAGTTTCTAACTCCTTTTCCTTACTCCTCAAGTAAAGTATTGCTTCAAAATGTCGTAATGTCAAGGCCTGCGCACGTTGACGTGCAGAGATAAAGGAAAAATTCAGACTCCTTAGAATATTTATATAAACCACAGACTAAAATTAAAAATTATTCTATATAACCCTTTATTCTGTTGGGGTTGAACACATTTAATATCTTTAAATTATCTAAAAAATAAATTTTTAAAAAATTTTTAAAATATTAGGTTTTTGCAAAAAAAAATAGCCTAGGCTACTTTTTTTTCACTATTACATTGAGCCAAAACTCATCCTGTCTGTCTGGTCTTACATCTGCTGTTTTCCAAAATTTTTCAATATTAAAAATATCTAGTGAATCTAAAAGTTTAGAAAAGCTTTCTTCCGTATAATTAGAAAAACACCTTCCTCCCCTTTGAACTTCTCCTTCTCCATACTTAAAACTCATATACATAATTCCACCATCTTTCAGAGCACGGTATGAATTTTCTAAAACTTTTCCTATCTCCACTTTTTTTATATGAAGGATGGAAGCACAAGCCCAGACCCCGTCAAATTTTTCCTTAAAATCCATCTGACGCATATCCAGTTTAATAACTTCTTTATTTAAATACTTACTTGCCATCCTTACCATCTCATCGGAATAATCAGCCGAAATCACTTCGTAGCCATAGTTGGAAAAGTGATGGGAATCTCTCCCACTCCCACAACCTAGATCCAGAATTGTATCTCCTTTTTTTAGATAGTTGTTGAATATTTCATAAGTTTCGCTCATATCTGCATCTACAGTATTTTCAAAAAATCCTTTTACATTTTCATTATAAAATTCTACCGACATTATTCCTCCTCGATTTTTCATTATTCACCTCTATTATTATAGCAATTTTATTTTATTTTTAGTATAATTTTAGTAGCATAAAATATTTTAATAAAAAGAATAAAAATATATATATAAATTATTTTAGTTTCTATATCATTTGGATCCCAAAGATATAATTTTAAATTTTAAAAAGTTAATTGTTTAAAAATCAAAGTAAGCAGGAAAAATAAGGAGATAAAATGTATATATTACCTAAAAAAAAAGGACTAGATATTAATAATTTTTCTGAAATTTTAGAGTTGAAATTAACATCAAGTAGTTATAAGATTTATTGGCTTTATGGAATATTAGAAGAGATTAAAATGGGGAATAAAAATCTAACTTTTAAAGATATTGTAGATAATATGATTTGTAAAGCTTGGTATTCTATTTTAGAATTTAAATTAAGTTTTGGTCCTCAAGATAGATTAGGAGAGATTGTAAAATTTTTGTATAAAAAACATAATTTAAGTAAAACAATAAAAGAAAAAGAATTAAAAAAAATTCTTTTTAGCTTAGATTGTCCTGAATACGAAAAAATGAGAAAAAATCTTTTTAATCTTGTTCCATATAGATTGATTTCACCATTTTATGATGAATTAATAGGAATAAAAGATAATTTAAAAAATAAAATGATTATAGATTTATCAAATAAGAGTGATAAGGGATTATATAAACTAAAAGGAGAAGAATTAGAAATAAATAAAGCTTGGTTTAATTATCTTTATAAACATCAAGTAATTATAGAAGGCTGGATTAAATTTAAGTTAGTTTGCTATTTGCAGGTTAAGAATCCAAATGTTCCATCAATAATCTTTAAATTAGAAGCTGCTCAAAAGAGAAAGCTTAATAAAGCCACCAAATTTTGGGAAGGGCTGATTCAAAATTATGAAATTAAAGATATTTATACAGGAGAAATTTTAACTGTTGAAAATATGAGTATAGATCATTTTATTCCATGGAGTTTTGTTCTTCATGATGAATTATGGAACTTAATACCTACAAGTAAAAGTACTAATAGTATTAAAAATAATAGGCTTCCTAATTTAGATGAACATCTAGAAAATTTAATTAATTTATTATATTTTGCTTTTAATATTACTATAAAAAGTGGGGAAATAAAAAAATTAGAAGATTTTTTAAATATTAATGGAATTCAATTAATAAAAATGTCAAAAGAAGAATTTAAAGATTTGTTAGAAAAAACTATCAATCCCCTTCATCAATTAGCTTATAATCAAGGTTTTTCAATGTGGAATTATTAATTTTAAAATAAACCTATAAAAATGGAGACTAAACTAGTCTCCATTTTCTTTATTTTTTAAAAGAATTATAAATTACAGTTTCAGTAGTGAGAATATATCTCTAAATTTTTGGAGGTCAAAATGACCAACCTGCTACACTTCCTCTGCCTTAATTTCATTGCTTACTATTTTATTCGTAAATGTCGAACCTTCAAACAATGGAGATTCAAATTCCTTATTTCGTCCAATATTAATAAATCCACAGAGAAGAAGGCCGGATAAAAGACCCCAAGCTGCTCCTCTAGTTGCTATAACAGCAGCCATAATTCCTGCAATTCCCAAATCATTAACTGTTTTTGATTTTAGAACTCCTACTCTAATAGATACATACCCCTGGATAAGCATAGTAGCAGCAAGAGCAATCCCTAATATTGGTTTGACCAGAGTAACAATAGGAAGGAGTAAATACCCAGAAAGAGTTCCATACCTATAAGAAATAGCTCCTCCATGAATAGAGTCCATCGTTTCTCTCCCATTTTTATATCTTTCGCAAAGAACTACCTGCATTGCAGCTGCAAGTGGTCCAGACATAGTAAGGTCAGGTCCAAAAATAGACATCAATAAATTTCTTAATCCAAAAATTAAATGAGAACGATTAGGATTATAGTCTATAATCTCATCAGGCCTTTCTTTGCTGGCATTTTCAAGTAAACATTGAGTCTGAATCATATCTCCAAAAAGTACAATATAACATGATATTACCATAGGAATCCCACTGATAAACATCTTTAAGGGAGGTAATCCCAATCCAAAGATAGTCCAATTATTAAATAATTCCTTAAATGCAAGATTTGTAATTCCCCACTGGATATTAGGTATACTAGCTTCGCCTACTAATGGTCCTATAAATATAGCTAATATAATTATAGGAAGAGATCCCATATTTGAAAGGATTTTAGTAAATTTATTGAGATTTCTTTTACTTTTAAAGTGACTTGAAAATAAAAAATAAAAACCAACACCCATACAAATTACAATGGAGACAGGATATTTTTCAAAATTTCCACCTTTTTTTAATATTGACATGATAGCAGAGATTCCTGCACCTAGAATAACCCCTGACTTCATAGCATTGGGGACAATAGATGTAACTTTTTTACCAAGACCTGTAATACCTAAAAAAATAGCTAATATCCCTAAAGAAAATTGAAACGCTATAAGTGCGTGAACTCTCTCAGGTCCAACAGGGTATTGACTGATATGGAGCATAAGTAATGGAATAGCAGGAGTTATCCATCCAGGTATAACTGGATCTCCTAAAAGTATATGGGCAAAATATAATATTCCATTTAAAACAACAACGGTCATTGCTACTTCAAAAGGCATTCCTAGATATTCTTGTAACATAGGAATAGCTCCTAAACATACTGCACATAATAATAATCCTTGAAAAAAATCAACTTTTTCAAACTTTAGATGGATCAATGGTAATCTTATTTTAAATGGACCAGCAGGGATATAAGGTTGTTCTTTCCCGTACTCTCTTTTCATTGTCATAATTTCCTCCTTCTTAAACTAGACTGTTATAAAAATATTGAAATATTTTCAATGCTTTTACAATAATCTATTATAGATTGTTATTTTTTTCTCTATTAATTATAAAAAATTAAAGTTCTAGAGCTTCTAATCCTGCGGTAGCTACAGCAATATCTTCTTCTACACTTCCCCCACTGACTCCAATTCCACCTATTACCTTTCCATCTACAACTACAGGCAAACCTCCACCAAAGGGAATAATTCTTCCATTATTCGTATGATTTAATCCAAATAGATCAGATTCTGGCTTTATTTTTTCTGTAAGTTTATCAGTTGCTCTTTTCATTGTTGCTGCTGTAAATGCTTTATCTGTGGCTATACTAATACTAGTTATAAAAGCTTCCTCCATTCTTTGAGTATAAAGGATATGACCTCCTGCATCTACTACTGAAAAAACAAAAGACTTACCTATTTCTTCACACTTTTCAAGAGCTTTCTCCCCCATTAATTTTGCTGCTGCTAAAGTTATTATCTTTGTGTCTTTAAACATATTGGCTTCTCCCCTTGTTTAAATTATTAATTTTTATCTTTTCATAATATCTATTAAAAAAACTCCCAAACGTTTAGAAAATTTTCTAAACGCCTGGGATGTATTTTATAAGGTTTTTATTTTATAATGCTTTTCTATAAAGTTCGATCATGTCTTTTAGAGTTGTCTGTCTTGGATTTGCTAAGACATTTCCACTCTTCATAGCATCCTTTGCCATCTCCTCGATCATATCTTCTTTAACTCCTACTTCTGAAAGTGATTTTGGAATTCCAAAATTTTCGTTTAACTTTTTGATCTCTTCTACAAGCATCTCTGGTTTGAAATTATTAATCACTTCATTCCCTTCACGGATATAATTATAAATTACTTCATAACGTCCATTATCAGCTAGAGCATTATACTCCATAACTGTTGGAAGAAGGACTGAATTTGCAACACCATGGGGCACGTGGTAAAACGCACTTACCGGATGACTCATAGCATGAACATTCCCAAGTTTTGCCCATGCAAATGAGATCCCAGCAAAATTACTTCCTGTCATCATTGCACATGCAGCTTTTTCATCTTTTCTATTTGCTACAAACCTACGAACATTTTTACCGATTAATTCCATTGCTTTTTCAGCCATTGTATCTGAAAATGGTGAAGCATTTCTTGAAAGATATGCTTCTATTGCATGGATCAGTGCATCTACACCAGTTGAAGCTGCAATTGATGCAGGTGCAGTCATAATTAGTTCTGGATCTAAGATTGCATATTTAGGAAGAGTTTCATAACTAATCATTGAAAACTTATAGTTTTTCTCTTCATCTGTAATTACACATGATGCTGTTGCCTCACTTCCAGTTCCTGCTGTTGTAGGGATTGCAATCATTGGTACAATCGGTCCCGGAACCTTATTCATACCTTCATAGTCTCTGATGTCTCCACCATAAGAAGCAAGTACTCCTACAGCTTTTGCAACATCTAATGGACTTCCTCCACCAAGAGCAACAATACTTGTTGCGCCACACTCTTTATAAGATGCAGTAGCTTCATTTACAACATCTATTGTTGGATTAGGTACTACATCTAGATAAGCTGTACATTTGATTCCGCTAGCTTCAATGATGTCCTTTACTTTATTTACTACACCTATACTCTCTAAACCACGATCTGAGATTAAAAAAACATGATTTGAATTATTTTCTTTCATGATCTCTGGAAGTCTCTTTAAGCTTCCTATTCCAAACTCGATATTTTGTGGTATTTTAAATCTAAAATCTTTCATTATTTTCCTCCTAAAAATGGCTTAACTCCCATAAAGGGAGCTTACCTTTAAACTCTAAAACTAAATTATTCTATAATTAAGCACCATGTAGTTGCTCGTTAGCCTTTTTATTCTTTACAACGGTATAGATATATCCTAGACCAACTACTGTAAGCCCAATAGATGACATCTTAATTAATTCAGGAGTCCATGGAACATTACTCTTAAACATATTTACTCCAATTAACATTAAGACAGCGTATACAATACGTAAAAATTGTACTCTGTTGATCTTTTCTAAAAATCTCATACCAAAGAAGAATCCGATTCCAGCCATAGGTAATCCTATAAGTAGTGCACTTGTTAGATATGCTCTATTTCCTACTGGTACATTGTTATATTGAGCGAAAGCATTCCATACATTAAGGATGCACCATAACCATGTCATTGTATTACGGAATTTTTTCTTATCTTTTACTGCTTCTAGTGTATAAACAGTAATTAATGGACCTCCGATAGTAAATGCTCCATGGACAACTCCACCTAATATAAGACATCCGTAACGAAAAACTTTTTTTACTGTTGTATCTTCTGCTTCATCCTCTTCTTTTTGTTTAATAACTAGAGGTTTTATGATGTGTTTATGAATATTCATAGTTGCAATAACAATGATCATTCCACCAATCCCGATCTTTGCCGTTTGAGGACTAATACTAGTAAATAATTTGTTTCCAATTAAGATTCCTGGTGCACAAAGAGCTACAATTTTAGCCAAGTCTTTCCAAGAAACATCTTTTCTTCCTTTAATCCCTAGGTAATATAGGAAAGGTAGTGTGATGATCGTACCATACGGTACTCCGATAGCCGTTCCTAATATTCCATTTGTTACTGGTGCAGCAATAACAGTACATCCAAATCCTGTAGTCCCTTGAACAAAGAACCCAACAATTTGCATTAAACCAACAAGTATAAAATCAAAATTCATATTTCTCTCCCTTTAAATAATTAAATAATATTATCAATCAAATAGATACAAAGATCTATTTGTCCCCTCCCCTATGAAAAACATAGGGATCAATAGTTTATATTTTGTAATAATCTTTTTATGTTTCAATTAAAAATTAAGCTCTGTACGTTGAATTAGATCTTTTTGTAGTGGTTTCCCAAGCTCTACAAAGTAAGCGCTATATCCAGCTACACGTACTAGCATATCTTTATAATTTTCTGGATTTTTTTGTGCTGCTTTCATAGTTTCAGAACTCATGATGTTAAACTGAACATGCATTCCTTGCTTTGCAATATACTCATCGATGAAACTGATCAAGATGTTAAACTGAACATGCATTCCTTGCTTTGCAATATACTCATCGATGAAACTGATCAAGATGTCTCTTCCCTCTACTCCTGATACAGCTTCTTCTGGAAATCTTAGATTTAATAAAGTTCCATTACTTGCAAGACTATGGTCTACCTTTGCTACAGAGTTTACCAGAGCAGTCGGTCCACAGATATCATGAGATCCTCCATCAGTATGTACAGGTCCCATATTATCAGAGATAGGTTCATTGTTCTTACGACCATCTAGTGATGCATTGGTATATAATCCCATCCCTACATTGGCATTTACTGTATATACCCCTGGACTAAAGTCTCCACCTCTAAGGTTTTTTCTCCCTTTTATATGCCTGCAGTAACATTCAAACATAAATTTAAATAGATCATCTGCTGCATCATCATCATTCCCAAAGTGGGGAACTTTTGAACTATTTACAAGGGCATATATCTTTTCATGACCTTCCCAATTATCTTTTACAGCTTTAAGTAACTCAGCACCAGTGTAACGTTTGTCATCAAACATTAATTTTTTAATAGTAGATAATGAATCTGCACAAGTAGCAATACCACTACCTTGTGGAGCAGTACCATTATACTTAACTCCTCCCTCGGTCATATCTTTTCCACTTTCAAGACAACCTTCAAAGAAAGCAGAAACATATGGAGTAGGTTTCACTATTCTATGTACATCTTCCATGATGTTTAAACAGCTGCATAGTTGGTCACACCAGTAAGCAAACTGCTGATCAACACTTTCAAGAACTTCATCAAAACTCTTATAAGTTTCTAAACTCCCGGTATTTGGACCAAGTTCTATCTCATTTAATGTACGTCCTCCATTAATTACCATTTCCATCATCTTAGCTGTATTTACATAACCTGCATCTAACCAACCAAATTCCTTTCCTGGAAGTGATGGCTCTACACAACCTACAACACAATAATCTCTTGCCTCTTCTAATGTTACTCCCTTACTTAACATAGCTTTGATTGCTGGGCCATCATTAAAGATCTTTGGATGTCCATAACCTGCTCTTGTACATTCAGTTGTTTTAACCTTTAATTCATAAGGCGTATTTTCGTGCATACGTACACAAACCCAAGGGTTCATCATCCTTGTATGAGCTGATCCTTCTAACATCAACATAGTAAGATCATTTGTTGCATCGTTACCGTCTTTATCTATTCCACCAATAGTAAGACTCTCTCCTCCGAACCCACGTCCATTACGGACTTTTACTGTACCTTTATCCTTTAATTTTGTAGGATTATTCATCTTTACATATAATACTTCTATAAGTTCTAAAACAAACTCTTTAGTAATTTCATTATTTTTCATATCAGCTTCATAGAAAGGATTTAACCACTGGTCCATACGTCCATAAGAGATCGAGTGACCATTCCCTTCTATTTGGATAAGTGTAGTTGCAAAGTTAAATAACTGTAATGCCTGCCAAAAAGTCTTAGGAGCATCTCCTGATATTACATGACAGTTAGCTGCCATATCTTCTAATTCTTGTTTTCTCTTTTCATCAGTTTCTACTGCTGCCATATCCTCTGCTAGTTTTGCATAACGAGTGATATATTTTTTAGAAGCTTCTAACATGATAATCGTTGCCTTATAAAAATCTCTTTTCTCTCCATACTCTGGATCACTCTTACTTAGTTTTGCAAAGTGAGTCTTAGCTTCCTCGATTACTCCACTATATCCCAGTGTCATTAGTTTCTTATAATCCATTGCAAAGTGACCTATCCCGGCAAAATGATAGTTATTTGTTTGGAATACTTTTTCTCCTACATGGGAACCCTTCTTTTGCTCCTCATCTAGTCTTACATTTATAAGATCGTCAGCACACTTCCCTTCCCAATATTTACAAAGTTCTAAAATTTCTTGTTTTTCTTTCTCATTTCTTATATAAAATTGATCGTTTGAACGTTCCTCAAATGGAGAATTTAATATCTCATCGGTGATCCATTTTACAGAGAATTCAGGATATATTGGTGATGCCTTTGCTGGTGCTGCTATCTCACCTAAAATTAGATCTTCGTCATAGATACTAAGTGTTGTATTAAGTAATATATTTTCAAAAGCATAGGCACATTGAAGTTTACGTGGAGCTGATTCATTATTTTGATAAGCTTCTGTTACTAATCTAAATCTTTCTACATCTATATCATATGGTCTATCTAAAAATGTCTGTCTAAGATTATTTACACGTGGATATGGAGACCAGTCTTCATGATTGACTTGGTAGCCTATACTATATACCTTATCAAAAGCTTCTGTTCCACATGGATTTGTGTTATTCATTTTCATTAAAATCCCCCCCTAATATATGTTGTTTTATTTATTCTTTTTCCTTAGTACCTACTAGACAATGAATCCCTCTACTATTAAAATACTGTGCAATTTCATGGATGTGTTTTTGAAATGATTCTCTCTCAACTTGAACATCTTCCATCTTATAGGTCATTCCCAGTGAACTATATTTTTCTTCCCCTAGACGCATAAAACTTAAGAGCTGTAGTGTTCTTACACGACCACCAAGTTCATCTAATATAAAATCTGCTGTGGTTTTGATATTTTCCATATCATCATTTACATTTGGAATAACAGGAATTCTTAGAATAAGCTCCTTTCCTTCATCTACAACTTTTTTTAAATTTTTCAAGATCTTTTCATTGTTTGCTCCAGTATATTTCTTATGGATATCTGTATCCATATGTTTTATATCTGAAATTACCAGATCGGTATACGGTAATATCTTTTCGATCTCCTTCCAGTCACCATAGAAGCTAGATTCAAAACAGGTATGAATTTCTTCATCTTTGCAGGCCTTAAAAAGTTCTGCTACAAAGTCACTTTGAAGTAATGGTTCCCCTCCGGAGACTGTAACCCCACCACCAGAACGCTCATAATAACCCTTGTCCTTACAAATTTCTTTCATACACTCTTCTACAGACATAGATTTACCCCATTGTTTGATTGCATCTGAAGGGCAGGCATTATAACAAGCAAGCCAATCTGTAGATTTACCAGGATCTATAGAAGTCAGTTTACCATCTGTAAAAGTCAGCATACTTTTATCAGAACAGACCTCTTCACACGAACCACATTTTTCACGGGAAATACATTTACTCTTATATACACCTGGTTCTATAGAAGCCTTAAAACTCTCAGGATTTCCACACCAATCACATCGGAGGGGACATCCTTTTAAAAATAACTCTGTACGGATTCCAGGTCCGTCATGTATTGTAAAACGCTGAATATTGAAAATAATTCCTTTCTGTAACATTTGATCACCTCCTCCAAACATTAATTTTCAAAAATAATTAATTCACATTATTGAAAACAATCTAACTATATTTTAGATATTTTCATATTGTTACTGAATTTCGAAAGAACTTAATCTTTATATTTTGTTATTTTTTTATCTTGCTAAAATTATATCCTAAAATTAAAATAAAAGTGTCTCTTTAGGACACTTTAAATTCAAAATTTCACTTTTTATTCTAGTTTATATATATTTTTTTTCTCCTAATCATACTTTTAGTCATTTTTATTTAAAAAAAATAAAAAAATCATTTTTTAGACGTTAAAATTTACCGAAAAACAACTAAATTCATCTAATATCTCTTGAAAATAAAATTAATTAAGATATTGATGTGTAATTTTTAACATAGTTATATATCATTATATACTAATATCTATTTAAAAGCTGTAATAAATGTTACCGAATATTTAAATTAAATCTGTTATAATATAATTGAGTTTATTTTAAATAGCGTTGTATAATTAAATATACATAATAAATATTTAGAATTTTTCTAAGAGGAGGAGGAATTAATTTGGATAGTTTAGAATTTCCCGTTACACTGCTGCCAAAATCTGTAAAGGATAAAATTAAATTTAAAAGATATAAAAAAGGGAATCTCTTATATGGACAGGGAGATGATAAGGTTTTTTATATAAAAAAAGGAAATGCAATAAAAATCAGATGTGATGAAGACGGAGAAAAGATCTTTCCCTATATGTTTTCTGACGATGAGTTTGTAGGAGTTAATGCATGCTTTACAAGTGGAAGTGACTGGGATTGGGAAGTTATAGCATCTAGTAATGAAGTTACAGGATATGAAATACCAACTTCTATATTCAAGAAATATATCCTAAGTACGTCTTTATTTATGGAGGACTATATGCCAAAATGTACAAATATACTTTTTCAGGGACTTAGAGGTTTTTATATCTATTCTCAGGGAGGGGCTGCTGCTTATTATGCTTATATAATATCAAATTATTTTTGTAAAGACAGCAATACTTTTTATTTTGACAGTTACACCCAGCTGACTAGAGCAGTGTATGTAAATAAATCTACCCTTTATAAAATAACTAATCAATTTATTCATGAAGGTATTATAGAAAAATATAAAAACAGCATAAAGGTAATAGATAGAAAAGCATTAATAAAATACTTTGACTCTTATAAATATTAATACTTATACAGCAAATTCTCTGGAGAGTTTTACAGAAAGAAAAATTATTTGAAATTTATATGGTAGAAGGCAGAAATAAAATTTCTGCCTTTTTTAATTTTATACTTTGTGTTATATTGTTCAAAATAGACACTCTTAAATGTAAAATTATAGTTATCATAAAATCTAATGGGATATTTTATCCTGTTAAGATAAAAAAACTGGAGGAAGATAAAAATAGATATTAAATTTAGCAGCCAAAAAACAGGAAAGATAGCTATATCAGGGCATGTGGGATGTGGTCACTGTCATAGTTTGAACAATCAGGTACAGGATGATTCTCCTGGATTGTCAGTAGTTCTTTCCCTTTTTAAAAAAGCAACTGGAATAGATCTCACCATAGAAAAATTTAAATTTGAGGAAAATAAAATTACCGCTATTTTAAAAAATGGCGGAGAAGGTTACGGGACAGTTAAAAGAAAATATACATTGCAGGAAAAATCAATTATTAATAGTTTAATTGGAAAAGAAGCTGTTAATACTCATACTCTAGTTTTAGAAGCATTTGGAAGAATTTATGGTCAGGGAGTTATGGAAACACCTGTAGCTGTTCAAACAGCAATTGCAAATGCCGCTTTAAATAGTTTTACCAAAAACTATCCTGATAAGTTTATTTCAACTGTTGAAGATATTGAAAATAATATTGGGAATATAGTTGGAACAGTTTTAGAGATCAATAATATCCCCGTTAGTGTATTAGGAACAGTAAATGCAACTGAAGGAGGAATAGGACCAAATGAAGATTTAGAAGGAAATTCGCCTAATTATTCAAAAAAATTAATTATAGAAAAATTAGGGATGGATAAATTACCTACTTTAATTATCGAAGCTATGATCTATTCTAAATTTTCAAAGGGTTTAGAAAAGCCCACTTATTTTGTAAGAGGAGATGCCACAGACGATAACCCTTTTGTTGTGGAGGCAGTTGTTAAAGCCGCTAAAGATCTAGGAATAGAATGTAAATTTTTTGATGGAGCTGCAAAGAGAATGAAAGGAGCTTTAAAAAGTAATACTGAAAAAGTAGCCAATAAAATAATTGAATTAGGAAATGCATTAAAAATTAGTGAATTTTCAAAAGATAAAGTTCAGATTATCTCGGATTTAGCCGATATTATCAGCCAGGATTGTGGCGGGATAAGTTTTATGTCCAATGAACTTCATGGGGAAATTGGTGGTGCTGGAATGATAAAAAGAACAGGGGCAGTTATAAACTTAGTTGTCACAGAAGAATACGGGGAAGAGAATCCAATTCCTTATTTGACAGAAAAAGATCTGGAAGATTATTTAAATTTAACTGTCGCTTCTATAGAAAAATTAATTAAAAATATAGATATGGCAACTAATCATATATTTTCCGTAAAATAAATATAATTTATTTCCTGAAGAAGAATTAAATGGGTCAAAATATTTTACCCTTTACACCCTGGAATCTAAAAAATGGAGACTAAACTAGTCTCCATTTTTCTTTATTTTTTAAAAGAATCATAAACTACAGTTTCAGATATCTCGAGTCTTTTCTCATGCAGCTGATGGGGAACACTTTTTTCATGGGGATATCCCACAGGGAATAGTGCTACCGGTATTATGTTTTCAGGGAGCGAGAATATATCTCTGATCTTTTGGGGATCAAAATGTCCAACCCAGGTAGTTCCAAGGTTGAGGTTAGTTATTTCTAACATCATCTGGGTTGCCACAATACTTGCATCCACTTCTCCCATATCCTTATCGTCGTAACGTCTCTTCCAGCTTACTGTATTGTCATAGCAGACAAGGATTGCCAGGGGAGCATCGAAATGATATTTACTGCACTCCTTTAGTTTTTCCAAACTTTCATCTGATTCAAGGACAAGAATCCGTTGTGGCTGATAGTTAACTGCTGTAGGAGCAAGTCTTCCAGCTTCTAAAATCAGATCAATCTTTTCCTTTTCAACTTTTTTATCCCTGAATTTACGCACAGAATACCGTTTTTTTGCTAATTCTAAAAAATCCATAATAAAACCTCCAAATTTATATAAATATTTTACTGTATTATTTTACAATAGATTTATACCTTATAAATTTTCTTTTAACCATTTAAACATCTCTTCACTATCATCATAAACTTTCATTTCTCCAGAGACCATAGTATTGGCCAATTTCACTAACTGATCTTGAATTTTATAGTGTTTTCCAGATATTCCTATTTTATAAAAATTATTTCTATTTTTGAATCCATATATTATATCATCTATTACAGCTTTTATTGACACACCTTGAAAGTCATCACTGAGAACAATAGCTAGCTTTAATTTTTCCGAATCTTTTAATATCTCTTTTTCTTTTTCTATCTCTTGGATTATCACTTTTTTATAGTCTTCATCTGTTATTTTACCACTCATTGTAAAAAATAATACATCGTTTATTTTTTTAAAAATAATCATCTGAACCACTCCTCTAAAATTTATTATCTAACTAAATTACCCCATAGACAAATAAGGAAATCAAATTTTAATTAAAAATTACACCTTATAGATCTTTTAACCTACTCTAATTCCCTTATAATAGAATTATACCTTATAAATTTTCTTTCTGTCGGATCAGAATTTAAACTTTGGAATTTAAACCAAGAAATAATCTAAAAATATTGGACACGGAGATACACAGAGGAAAAAAGAGAGTACACGGAGTTTTATCCTCTTAAATTTTTAACTTTTAATTTTGAAGGCGATGCCACTTTCACAATAGTTATTCTACTAAGAGCGATATACAGAATAAGTTCCGCAACGTAGTGAGGACTGTAGCTCAAAAGCTCGAAGTTATTCTATCTCTTCTTAAAAGCCATTTTCAAAATTTCTGCTTTTCTTTCCTCTATTTCTTTTTCAGATAAAAAGAAACAGAGTCCATTAAGGGTGACACCCTTAGATTTTAATTTTTTTCTATTTTTCTTCCCGAGTATTTAAGATAAATTCACCTTCTATGAATTAATAGTTAAAATCAAAGCCAGATTCTAAAGAGTCCCTCTTTAATACGGGTCTGTTTCTTGTCTTGACACAAGAAATAGACGAAAGAAAGTCAAGAAGGTTTATAATGGTCTTAATAAGTAATACACGATCGTCATTGTAGAAACATTACTGCCGAAGTGGAACGACTATAAACTTCGATTTAGGTTCTAACCAATAAGAAAAGGTTCTAAATCTGTATAGATTAGAGGGTTTTCAGTGTTCGCAATATTCTTAGTTTATGAAATAAACTTTATCTCAAAATCCTATGTTTATATAGTAAACTAATAGCATTTTGGTGATACCCCTTGCGAGTAGAGATATTGGTGATGCCCACATCGGGTAGTATCGAAGATACCCGCGTTCAAAGTTTTTTACTAGAACGCTGATGTTATCGCATCCATAAAAAAAATGATCACAAATTTTCTTAGTGACCTCTTTTTTTTGGTATAATTAAATAAAATCTCAAATGGAGGTCTCTATGACTATAAAAGAAGTTCCTATTGAAAAAATTTTAACTATCAGAAAGGAAGTTATGTGGCCCGATAAAGATATTAACTTTGTAAAAGTAGAAGGGGATGATAAAGCTATTCATCTTGGAGTCTATGAAAATAATAAAGTTGTTTCCATTGTTTCCCTCTATATCACAAAAAATAGCTTACAGTTTCGAAAATTTGCTACATTAAAAAGCCAACAGAAAAAAGGCTACGGAACCCTTCTTCTCAAAGAAGTTTTTAAATTAGCTGCCAATAAAAATATAAACTATATCTGGTGTAACGCCAGAAAAAATAAAATTTCTTTCTATGAAAGATTTGGATTAATTTCTACCGGGAAAGAATTTTTAAAATCAGGAAAAAGTTATGTGATAATGGAAAGAAGCTTCTAAAAATAATATTTTTAACTTTTAGAGTTTATAAAAAAGCAATGGGATCTAAAATAGATGTTTAAATTAATTTGCCAAATTAATCGTAAATATAAATTAAACAGGAGGTATTCGATGAAAAAAGAAATTTACCAGGTAGATGCTTTCACTCATAAAGCATATAGCGGAAATCCAGCAGGAGTAGTTCCAAATGCTGAAGGACTTTCATCCCTTCAAATGCAACTAATAGCAAAAGAAATGAATCTTTCTGAAACTGCATTTGTTTTTCCCGGTTCCATAGATTATGATTTTGAATTACGTTTTTTTACCCCAACTGGAGAAGTTGATTTATGTGGTCATGCAACAATTGCAACTTTTAGCCTATTAAAAGAATTAGGTATTATTCCTCCTCATAAAACACAAATAATTCAAAAAACAAAAGCTGGAAAATTAAATATTCGGTTTTTAGAAGATGGAAGTATATTAATGCAGCAAACCTCCCCAATAAACTTAAAAAAAGAAATCCCCCTAGATGAGTTATTTGCGATAATGGGCTTAGCTTCTGAAGAAGTTGGAGTAGAAAATTTAATGGAGTTCCCAGAAATTTGGTCTACAGGGCTTCCCGACCTTTTATTACCCATTAGATCAACTGAAATTTTAAAAAATTTAATACCTGCCATGGATAAATTAGCAAATTTAAGTCAAAAACTTAATATTGTCGGGGTTCATGCCTTTTCTATTGATAAAAAAAATCAAGTATGGTGTCGAAACTTTGCTCCTGCTTTTGGTATACCAGAAGAATCTGCAACTGGAACCTCCAACGGAGCATTAGGAGCCTGTCTTTATACAAAAAGATGGGGATCAGCTAAAGGTCTATCTTTTGTTGCACATCAAGGTGATTGGATGAAAAAACCAAGTAGAATAATTGTTCAAATAGATACTGGAAATGACTTTCAAGTATGGGTTGGGGGAAAAGCTGTAACTGTTTTTGAAGGTAAGCTTATAATCCCTGAATAACCATAGTCAGAAAATTAATTAACGGCATAAAAGAAACAGGGATCCCTGATTTACTTATAAAAGACAAGGTGGTTATAGGTTTGGTTTCTCTGATTTGAGATTCATATTTAAAATCAAAATCAAGTTCTAAAGAGTCCCTCTTTAATACGAGTTCATGATCACGAATATCAAAATTAGGTTGAAAAATAAATCTAATTTTAAATGTGGCTTGATCTGAGAAACGAACCAAAGAAAGTCAAGAAGATTTACGACACTTTCTCGTTATGGCTTCCCCTAAATGGGGGAACCGAAGCAATAACATTTGGTCTTTGTATAGTAAGTCACGATCGTCATCGTAGAAACACTACTGCTGTAGCTCAACGACTATAAACTTCGAATAAAAGGATATCTTTCTCCCTTTCGACATTTAGAAAGAACTTTTTATTTATAAGAAATTTCTAATATTCGTCGCCACGGGAGAGTGGCGATAGGTAAGAGAGGGTTAGAAGGTTCTAACCCAAAATATAAACTTCTTTGTTATAGCGATAAAATTATAAAATATTAGTGTAGATTGGTGGCTAAAAGAGAAAAGAATTCCTTAGTGTACTCTCTAGGGTTTCCTTTGTGAACTTCGTGTAAGGGGTCAGGTTTTGATAATTTAGTAATAAAAAAACCTCCAGTTATAGCTTACGCTAATCTGGAGGTTTTTATAAAATATAAGTCAGTTTTTACCTTTTTAAATTCCTCGTCCTGGGTTGTCTTATTCTGTCTTTCAAGATTAAATTATCCTTAGAAACTGGTGGGCGTGGTCTTTCTTTTATACTATTCTTATTCAATTCATCTCTGTTATTTAAAATATCTTCCTTCGTTCTCTCCCTATCTTCAACCTGTGGTATCCCATCTGGAAATCTATCCTCCAGCTTATCCTTCACATATTCCTGGAATTCAGGATTCTCTTTTATACCTTCTATGATCTCCTTTTTCTCTTCATCGGACAGGTCATCCCAAGAAACGTCGTTGTCATAATAATCATCATAATACCCGTAGTAATAATCGTTATACCAAGGGTCATAATCGGTATTAGTAGAAGTTTTATCGGCAGAGCTGCAGCCCAGTAGGATCAATCCCACCAGTATTAAAAATATTTTTTTCATAATAGATCACTCCTTTCAACAATATAAAATCTAAATATTTAATAGTTTAATTAATAACTGCTCCATTTTAATTCATTGGTACTAAGAGCACCTTTTCTATCGCTATATCCTACAGGCCTTACTACCCAATTTAGTTTGAGAGATTCTCCTCCTGCAATGAAATCAATAGGTGCTCCTCCATCAAAAAGGGTATACATATCATTGTTATTATCTAAATTATTTTCTAATGCTAACGATGTATGTCCCCCATAAACCAATTCGGAACCTGTTGTATAATATATTGATCCCCCTACTTCTATCTGCTTTTCTCTGGCTTCACGGGAACTGTTAGTTACAGCTATTAAATCATTTGTTTTTTTATCAACCTTCCTTCTTATCTCTTCTAATGTTATAAAGGTAGGTGAGGTCGAATCACTTACAGTTTTATCTAGAATAATAATTGGTATAGATGTTCTAACAGCACCTAATACTGCAACAGCTTTAGCATCTTTTGCTTTTGCTAACTCTCTTCTCAATTTTGGGGCTAATGTTGTTGCTAATATCCCTATTATAGCTATTACAACCAGCAGTTCAATAAGTGTAAACCCATTACTTTTATTTTTTTTCATAAATACATCCTCTACTTTAAAAATTTGTCATTTTTGTTTTTCAATTTAATTGACATGTCTAATAATCAATTATGACATATATTGTTTAATTTTCATATTATTATTTTATATATTATTAGCTCAACATTGTCAAATTAAATGCAGATTCTGATAATCGTCATTGAGAAACAATACTGTCGAAGATGAATGACTATAAACTTCAGAATTAGAAAAAATACTAATCATTATAACGTTAGTTTCTCTGATCTGAGATTCATATTTAAAATTAGATATATTTATATCTAATTTTAATATTCGTAAATCGAAAGGAGTCGTATCAAGGACGAAAACCTTGGAATCTTTAACATGTATTTCCATTCACGAGTATTTAAAAGAAGTTCACCTTCTATGAATTAACATTTAAAATCAAAATCAAGTTCTAAAGAGTCCCTCTTTTATACGGGTTCTTTCTTTTTTTCTGAAAAAGAAATGAACGAAAGAAAAGCAGACTTTTTCTAAATAATGTTATAGAGTAAGTCCATGGATCCCCGTTTCTTATTGGGATGCCTGACGGACATGGCGGGTACGACGAAACTCGTGAGATATATTCTGGGAAGTAGGATAACATCTAGAAAAAGAAATTAGGTTCAAAAGATAAGTCAAAATAAAAAACCAGAACCTAGTCTGCGTCAGGGTCAAAAGAAGAAGATTCTCTTACTAACCTTTCTATTTTTTTCCTTTGTGAGCTTCGTGTAAGGATTTTTGGAGTGAAATCTGACAAATTAATTTAATCCGTGTAAATTAAAGTATTTCTGTGTATCTCGTAGAGATCCGCGTTCTATGGATTGATTAAAGTCAGAACCTAGTCTGTGTCAGGGGAAAAAAGAAGAAGATTCTCTTAGTGACCTTTCTATTTTTTTCCTTTGTGAGCTTCGTGTATGGGATTAGGTTTTAATAACTTAATACAATTTATGACAAAAAATAAATTTCAGATATCCTTGTTATAACAGTATTCGATTTGACAAAACAAATTATATATCTTATATATAATAGTAAGATTGTGCAATTTATAACGAGATACAGGGGGGATTTTATTTATGATTACATCCGGTTATAGTTTTATAGCATTTATAGTTTGTTTTGCAGCAGGTGTATTTTTTATTGAAGAAAAGTTAAAATCTAAAACGAAATTTTTTGAGGTTATTCCGCCACTGGTAATTATCTACTTTGGGGTAATGCTAATGTCTACTTTTGGTTTTTGGTCACTATCTATTGATGGGGTAAAAACAGGAGCAGGTATAGCAAGGAACGGAATGAAGAGTGCTATTTTACCATCTATGATATTTTTGATGTTATTAAAGTGTGACCTACGGCATATCCTAAAATTAGGACCAAAGATGTTATTGGCATTTTTCTCGGCTACATTCAGTATAATGACTGGGTTTGTAGTAACATTTATGATCTTCAAGGATAAGCTGGCTGAAAATTCTTGGCAGGCTTTTGGAGCACTATCCGGTTCTTGGATTGGTGGAACTCAAAACATGGTAGCAGTACAGCAGGCATTAAATTTAGATGATGTAGGGATGGGATATACCTTATTGATAGATTCTATAGATTATTCAATTTGGATCATGCTCTTACTATTCTTTGTTGGTTCAAGTAAATTAATAATGGCTTTTAATAAATTTAATAAAGCCGATACCAGTATAGTAGAGGAACTTTCGGAGCATTTGGCTGCATTGGATGAAGAGATAGTAAAAGAAGTTACATTTTTAGACCTATTCGGTACATTGGCATTTGCTTTAGGAGCAGGAGCTTTTTGCGTATGGGTAGCTCAATATCTTCCACAGACTACTTTTTTAAACAATACAACTTGGTCTATTTTATTGGTTACAATTATGGGTATTGTAGGTGGAATGTCTCCAATGAGTAAAGTTCCGGGGTCCAAACAATTATCCAATATATTTTTATATACGTTGATTGGATTGATAGCTTCTTCTGCAAACTTTGCAGAATTAACAGAGGCACCAGTTTACATCATTGCAGGAGCATGTATCTTAGGAATTCATGGTCTTATGATGGCAATCTTTGCTAAGATATTTAAATTTGACCTCTTTACTTGTTGTGTTGCATCGGTGGCAAATATCGGAGGAGTTGCATCTGCACCTGTAATTGCAGGAGCATATAATGATTCTTTAGTTCCAGTAGGAGTACTTATGGGAATGTTAGGAGCAATCATAGGAACAGGGATGGGGCTTATCATGGCTAAGATCTTATTTTCATTACTGTAAAATATAATAAGAAAATAATAAGAATATCAGAAACTTCTTCCTGCATCTAGAGAAATCTAGAAGTAGGAGGATTTTTTTTATTTCTTTAACTTTTAATTTTGAAGGCGATGAGTTAGTTAAGGAGAATACCCTTAGAGTTTAATTTTTTTTTGGAGGAGTCGCGATAGTTTTCTCTATTGTCATATTTAGAAAATTCTTTTTAATTATAAGAATTTTTAATATTCATCACCTCGTGAAAACGCTAATATGAAAGGAGTAAGAAAGTTCTAAGGGTTCCGCCCTTAATACGGCCCCTTTCTTGTCTTGATACAAGAATAGGGGGAAAGAAAATCAAGAAGTTTATAAAGGTCTTTGTATAGTAATACACAATCGTCATTGTAGAAACAGTCCTGCCGAAGCTCAACGACTATAAACTTCAGAATTAGAAAAATACTAATCATTATAACGTTAGTTTCTCTGATCTGAGAGAAACTATAAGAAGGAGGAGTTAGATTTGATCCGCGTTCTATAGGTTCTCTTGGTGTACTCTCTTATTTTAACTTTGTGAGCTTCGTGTAAAGAATCAGATTTTAAAACTCTTATACTATAAGGTCTTCTACATTTGATCTGGTAAAATAAATACTCTTCCTAAGTTTTGTAATAAATTTTTAGAAAAAATGCTATTTATTTCTTGCATTTTTGATAAAATTGCAATATAATAAATCAAATACAAAATTGTAATTATTACAAATTAAATTAGAGGAGGAATAAAATGGGTTTAAATATGTGGAATGGATATAAAAATAACTTATTCAAATTTGACGGATGGAGAAAGGTAACAGCTAAAAAATCTAGCGTAACATTTACTTCAGACGGGTGGCAGAATAAGGTCAGCAGTAGCAAGAGTTTTAAAGTTCATACAGATGGATGGAAAAATTCAATAACTTTATAAGTTTCCCCTATAGACATAATAAAAAAATCCTCCTGCCCGTAGATATATCTAACTTACAGAAGGATTTTTTTATTGAGTTTTTTTATTTCCAGCTGCTGAGTTCTTCATAGAGTTCCCCTACTGTATCTATTATTCGAGGAGTCGGTCTCAGTATTTTAGAAGACTCAACTATTGCAACATTTCCCTTTTTCCCTGCTGTTGTTTCCATCACAAAGGGACTGCTGTTTAATATGTCTTCCTTTCCCTTAATTCCCATGGCCCCCAATAATATATCTGGATTTTGAGATATTAAATATTCAGGTGAAAGAATAGGTCTTCCCCCCTTTAAATTATCTGTGATATTTTCTATCCCCAATATTTCAAAAACCTGTCCTGGTAAAGATTTTGAATTAAATGCCATCATAGGAGAGGTGCTGAATAAAAAAGCTCCCTTATATCCCAGTGGATTTTTTTCTAACTTTTTCTCTACCGCATTTAATTTTTCTCTATATTCCACTGCAACTGTATTTGATCTTTCAGCCTTCCCTGTTAATTTTCCATAAATTTTTACATTATCCAAAATTTCTTCAAAACTATCTCCGTTATTTATAAGGTATGGAATCCCCCTTTCCTTCAAAGATTTTCCAAAATCTGATATCATTGGATTTATTATCACTAGATCCGGTTTATACGATATAATTTTTTCAATGGAAGGTTTATAGAGAGTTCCAACTGATGGTATTCTTTTCGTTTTTTCCATTGGCCAAATATCTTGGTTCATAGTATTGGCTATAGCAACTATATTTTCTTCCCCTCCAATCATATAAACAATTTCTACAACTGCGGGGTCTATTAAGATTATTTTAGAATATTCTTTTAACGCCACCTTGTTTCCTTGATTATCTACAACTTTCTTTCCCTCTATTTTTAATGAAAATGCCTGAACACTCATCATCAATATAGATATTAAAACAAATATTTTTTTCACTTTTCCTCCTTAAATTATTGGAATAACATATGGATTATTTTGATTATCGCTAATGACACTACATTTTAAATTATAGATCTCCATCAATATATTTTCTGTTAAAACTTCTTTAGGGATCCCCCGATACTTAGCCGCTCCACCCTTCATAATAATCAGTTCATCACAAAACATCGATGCTAAATTTAAATCATGTATCACTGCAACAGCCGTTATATCCTTCTTTTTTACCATAGTTTTTACCTTTCCCATTAATTCTACTGCATGATTTAAATCTAGTGCCGAAGTAGGCTCATCCAAAAGTAGTATCTCTGGATCCTGAGCTAGAGCTCTGGCCAAAAGTATCCTCTGGAACTCTCCTCCCGATAGATTAAAAGCTGTTCTATCCTTAAAATCATCTAACCCCAAATCATTTATAATGTTTCTTGTGATCTCTCTGTCCTTTCTGCTATATCCATGCCACGAACTTTTTAAATGGGGTAATCTTCCCATGAGGACAAATTCTTCTACATTCATAGGAGATGATAAACTTGATTTTTGAGGTACAAATGATAATTTTTGAGCTAATTCTTTCGGACCATATTCCCTCAGTTCCCTTTCTCCTATCTGTATCCTTCCGTCCCTATTTTTTAGTACACCTAAGACAGTCTTCAAGAGAGTTGATTTTCCGCATCCATTGGGTCCCAGAATACCTGTTAATTTGCCTTTTTTTATGTGTAAATTTACCCCTTTTAGGACCTCTCTTTCCCCGTATGAGATCTTTAATTTTTCTATCTTTATCGCCATCATCCCAGCCTCCCTTTATTTTTAAAAGCCAGGTACAGGAAGAACGGTGCTCCAAAAAATGCAGTTACTACACCTATTGGAATTTCTACAGGTGCTAGCACTACCCTCCCGATAGTGTCGCAGACCAGTAAAAAAAATCCTCCTGCAAGAGCAGCGTTTGGAAGGAGTTTTGCATTACTAGGTCCTGTAATCATCCTTATTGTATGGGGGATTATCAGCCCTACAAATCCTATCATTCCTGAGAATGCTACAGAGAAAGCTACCACCAATGAAGCTACTACCAAAACCTTTATCTTTAATTTTTCTACATTTATTCCCAAAGAATGTGCTTCCTCGTCTCCAGACAGCAAAGCATCCAATTGATTTCTATTTAAACAAAATACCAACATGGAGAAGATGAGAGGTACTATCAATATAAATACTTTTTGCCAGGTTGCATTCCCTAGATACCCCATAAGCCACATTGTGATTTTAAATGAATCTTCTCCTATGAGATACATTGCAAAAGATGTCATAGCTCCTATAAAAGATGAGATTGCTATTCCTATTATAAGCAGGGTAGTCACATCTACTTTGCCTCCCTTATTGGATAGTTTAAATATCAAAATAGTGCTGATTATACAGGCAAAAAAAGCTGTAACTCCATACATTATATCCGGCATATCAAATATGTATGCTATCACTGCTCCAAAGGTAGCACTAGCTGCTATCCCTATTATATATGGATCTGCCAAGGGATTTTGAAACACAGTCTGTACAACTACACCACTAGAAGATAACATCATTCCAATGAGTACAGCCATGAAAATTCTCGGTAACCTTATATCATAAATAATTGTTTTTATATAGTCCGGAGCTGTCTCTGGAAAAATTATATAGCTAATAGGTGTTGGAACACTCCCTATCTTAATAGAGAGTATTCCAACCACTAAAATTCCCAGAACCAGCATAAACGGCAATATTTTTTTCATGCTAATTCTCCTTTTTTATTTTTTTAAAAACTATACTTAAATCCTACATAATAATTTCTTTCTGCTGCCGGGTTATAACTTTTCCCGTCAGAACTATTAGAATCTTCATAAACACCTGTATAATACATCTCATTAAATATATTATTTATTCCTGCATATAATTTTAAACCATTATCCAAAACATAATTTACAGTTAGATCTGTAACGATATAATCATTTACTTTCCCACCTGTATTTTCATCATTTAAATAATATCCGTCCCTATAGATTGTATTTAACCCCAGAGATAGTTTCTTATTAAAGTTATAAGTTAAGTTTATATTTCCTGTATATTTAGAAACTCCAGGAACATAGTTACCAGAGGTGTCTACACTTCCGTCACTTTCCTTTATCTTGGCATCTATATATGTAAACCCTTCTGATATGGTGAACTTCCCTATATACTGTTCCGCAAATAATTCCACTCCTGTTCTTCTGGTCTTTCCGATGTTATAGAATTTCCAATCATATGGCATATTCCCACTCTGGACTATCTCATCTTTAGTCTCTGTATAAAAAGCAGTTGCACTGATATATGAATTAAATACATAATCTTTTAACCCCAATTCAAATGTGTTATATGTTTCCGATTGGAGATCGTTAAATGTATAATCTCCTGTAATTTTATCTTTATCTATAAATTCACTTGGTCCGGGAGTTCTAAATCCGCCTTCAAACCTTGTATATACATTTCCTGTGTCACTATATAAATAATTTACTCCTAATTCATAGGCATCATTTACAGTGTCTGAATCATAGTTAAAAGTATCTATTTCACTATATCCTGGAGTTGTCGGCAGGGATAGAGGTGGACCAAAAGTATATTTATCCGAATATCTGTCTATCTCATACTTACTCTTTTCCCTTCTGTACCCTTGGGTAAACTCAAAACTTCCTGTCTTATATTTATTTAAAGCATATCCACCGAAAGTTTCTTTTTCCATATCATATTCATAGGTTCTATACATCCCTAGATATCCTGGTTCTCCTGTCCTTTCTCCCTTATTGTTTTTATAGTCAAATCCCAGGATAAATTCACTTTCATCTCCATATTTAAAGTTTAACTTGGGGTTGATAATCAGTTTTTTGTCTACAAAAGATCCTACACTGTCCTGCCCCACTGATTTAAAAGTCGGCATCTGAAAAACTTGCATAACAGAACTATAGGTATTATCTGTATTTTGATAACTGGTATCCAAATCAAAAGTTATCTTATCTGTCAGTTCACTTTTATAATTTAATGAATATACATCCCTATCCACTTCTGATCTACTTGGAGAGGTCCACGGTTCCCCCTCTTTTTCTCCCGATTGCTTTCTATCATCATTTAGCTCTTGTCTGGTCAGGGAGTTACTCACTTTCCTATCTTCTTCCATCCTTGAATATTTTAGTGTTAATTTATTTTTATCGTTCAAGCTGTAGTTTAGCGCTCCTTCAAAGTATTTTTTATCATAACCGCTGTCATCTCTATAACCATCACCAGATTTATCATTATAGTTTAGCTGTACCGCTAATTTTTCTGTTAATTTTTGTCCTAAATTCATGTTAAATTCATGGGCATTATCACTTCCCACTCTGGCTCCTACACTGTTATATACCTTACCTGCTTCTATCTTAGTGATTATATTTACTACTCCTCCCACAGTTCCATCTCCATAGAGTACACTTCCTCCTCCTGGTAGGACTTCGATCCTTTCTATATTTTCTACCGGTATATTATCTAGGGGTAAGATCCCCATACTCGTATCCAATGGATTTATGTTTACGCCATCTACCAACACCTGTACATTGGCTTTAGATTTATTTGTTCCCTGCCCCCTTAAATCTATTGAAGTTCCGAATACATCTGAATTTACAGTTATCCCGGGAACTTTTTTTAATACTTCTGTTATCTCAGAATAGTTTTTCCCTTCTAGATCATCATTTGAAATTACAGTTAAATTCTTTGTTGTATTTCTAACTGTAGTTTCATACCCTGTTGTAGATACCACACTCTCTTCTAACCTCACTGAACTTTCCTTTACCTCGGTATCTTCATAAAATTCTCCTTCACTTGCATAAGATGTTGCAGCCAATAATAAACTTAATAATAATAATTTTGTTTTCATCCTTCTCCTTTTTAATTCGTAAAAACTATATTTTGTATTTCAAACTATCATGTTTTAATTTAAGGGAGATCTCTCTCCCTTAGGTTTTTATACGTTAATTTTTCAAGGTTTTTAATTTCAACAGATGATAGGTCACTCCTGCCAAAACTACCAGTAAAAATATCCTTCCATGAACATTTGAAATCTTCATAAAAGAAAAGAGAATCCCTCCCCAAAGAGTCCCCAGAGATATTATTTTTTCCCTTCTCTTCAACCCTTTTTTTTCTGAATAGTTATATATATACTCCCCTAAAATTTTATTTCCCATAAGCTTTCTATGAAATTTTTCCGATGATTTAGAAAATAAAGATGCCGATAAAAGTAAAAATGGTGTGGTCGGTAATAGAGGTAAAAATATTCCCAGGGTCCCCAAGAGTAGAGATAAAAATCCTCCACCTATCATCAGATACCTTCTCATGCTAAACCTTCCTCTTATTTCCGTATAGAGTATTAGCTAAATGACTAAGTATATCCTTAGAGATATTATTTCCCCAAAAGATCCCTTCGTTTGTTAAACTAAAGTTCTCTCCCTCATCGTTCATATATCCAAGTGCGATATAATCCTTCATCTTTTCGCCATATATATTCATCTCTTTTTCACTTAAAATATCAATAAGAGCCTCTTTTTTTACCTTGGGAAACTGCATTAATCCTGAAACCATATCAAATTTTCTATGTTCCTCGGTCTTTACACTATAAACTGATCCATTCTTAGCCATTCTAAAGACACCTACATTACCGATATTTCCTCCAGCACCTACCCCAATAGGGAATGTGTCCCCGCCAGCATTTCTAACTTTAATATATTTATATAGATCTCCGCCTTTTTTAGCTATCTTAGTCAGCTCTAACTGATAGTATTCTCCAGTTTTCATAAGTTCATCTGAAAATGCATTAGCCAACTCCTTCTCTCTTTCGAGAGACTTACTTAGTTCTACTCTACCTTTTTCTATATCTTCAGATAAAACCGATCCGTCATGAACCATCAGTGAATAGTAACTTGAACTTCCCAGTCCTAACTCTCTGGTAATTTTTGCATCCTCTACAACATCTTCCTTACTTTGGTTTGGGTAGTTATAGATAATATCGATACAAACTTCTCCATTGAAGTATTCTTTTAATTCCTCAAGTCTTTTTATTACTTCTTCTTTACCATAGGTCCTGTTATAAAATTCCCTTCCAACTTCACTAAAAGACTGAATCCCAACACTGAGCCTATTGACTCCATATTTCATCATTACGTCTAATTTTTCCTTGTTCAAATTATGAAGTGTTGTTTCAAATGTGAATTCATATCCATCTTTCAATCTCACATTTTCCTCTATGCTCTTTAGGATTATCTCCAATTGATTTGGTTTATAGACTGTTGGAGTTCCTCCTCCAAAGAAGATTACCTCGAATTCACTTTCCTTCATATATCTAGTGGATCCATATTTTCTAAACTCATCAGCTATATAGTTTGCATATTCATCTAAACTACCCTTTAATTGCTCTCTATTCAAGTTACAGAATGAGCAAATCTTATCGCAGTATGGTGTATGAACATAGATTGACTTTGGAATATCTCTTGTCTCACCATCTAAATATTCTATAAATCCATCATCATCTAGACTTTTCTTTTCAAAAAAATCATCTAGGATAGCACTGGAATTATGATGGGATTTTAGCCTTACCTCAAATGGTGACATGGTCTTTTCCTTGTTTTTTGGTGCTCCCATCATTGTTTTCATCATTTTTCTTAGTTTTGGATTTTTAGCTACCTCCCCCATTAGAGCCATCATGCCTTTTTTTTCTATTGTTTTTTCTAACTTTCTATACTCTTCATCCCCTAATGCATTATGGAGAGCTTCTCTCATTTTTGGATTCAAACATATCACTTCCTCTCAGTTTCTATATCGATGCTCAAGGCACCTTTTTCTTTAGCTATGGACATTATATCTACCACATCGCCATAATCTATCTCTCTATCAGCTACTATTCCTACTTTCTTCTCTTTGGATCTTTCAATAACACTCTGGAGTTCCGTCCCCAGATTTTCTAAGTTCACATCCTCTATGGCAGATCTTCCCAGTATATCTGTTTTTAATTTTATTTCCTTACCTTTCCCTACGAGGATAGATATCTCATCTATATCTTTTGCACTTTCTTTAATAGAACTGGATTTAGGCAATTCGATCTCCAGTCCTCCCATATCATTAAATGTTGTAGCAACCATAAAGAATATTAAAAGTAAAAATACCACATCTATAAGAGGTGTCAAATCAGGAACAACTTGTCTTTTTTTCCCATTAGAAAACTTTTTTAGACTCATTTCTGCACCTCTGCTTTCTCAAGAAATTGATAAATTCAACAGCATTTTTTTCCATATTATGGAGGATCTCTTCTATTTTTTTACTATAAAAATTATGAAAAATAAGTGCCGGTATAGCTACCCCCAGCCCTGTGGCTGTAGTAATTAGTGCCTGGGATATTCCTTTGGCAATAATTGTCGGGTCTCCAGTTCCGTGAGTTGAGATTGCCATAAATGCCTGGATCATCCCGGTAACAGTACCAAATAACCCCACCAGTGGTGTCACATGGGCAGCGATTCCCAATATCCACATATTTTTTTCTAATTTAGGCATCTCACGAAGTGCTGATTCCCTTGCTTTTTCTTCCAGAAATTCATAGTTACATCCACGAATACTGCAGCTTTCATACTCGTTTATTATCTCTTTTATAACTACTGCACTACTATTTTTAAACCCATTGCAAACTGCTATAGCTTTATCCTTTTGGCCATCAATCATATACCTCTCCAGATGATTCAATAAAACTGCACCGCTATGTCTCTCATTTTTTAAAAAATAAATCCCTCTCTCTAGAATAACCCCAAATCCGATAATGGATAAAAACATTATCCCATATACAATAATACCTCCGTTTTCCAATATGTGCTTCAACATCTCTCTCCTCCTAAATATTAATATAAAGTTTTGAGCCTAAAACCTTAATAAAAATCTTTCTTTCAGTTTCTTTTTTTCTTTACTTTGAAAATCAAAGCATTGGATACGATTATAGTTAAAAAGACAAAAAATGTCAATATTTTTATTTTAAATTTACCAATTATAAGTTTTTCTAAAATTTTGATTGCATAATCTTGTTCAGCGTGTTATAAACTAGTGAGCCTAATTTATATTAATTCTTATATTCACATCATATTTTTTTATTGTTTAAATTTAATATTTAGATGGGAAATATATTTTAATACCTTATTAAAAACTTATTCTCGAAGTATAAAACTTTGGAGGTTTTTATGAGGTATTTTTTATTTTCTCTGGTGCTGCATATTATAATAGTTGTTTTTGCTTTAGAAACAATGAAAGATCCATTGGAGTTCAAGCAGGTTGGGGATCCTAAAGTTTCATTTACTATGATAGGAGCCAGTGAAAAAATCAGCGGTTCATCCCAGGATTTTGTCTTAAAAAAGCAGGCTCCCCAGCAGGAGAAAAAGATTCAAAAAAATATGACAAAACAAATAAAAGAGGAGGTTAAACCTGAAAAAAAGAAAATTATAAAAAAAGAAGTGACTAAAAGTAAAAAAAAGAAGTTAGAAACAAAAAATAAAGTAGTAGATAAAATTGAAAAGATGGAAAAAAATTCTAAATCAGATAATATTCAAAAAGAAAATAATGAACTTTCTTTGGATTCAGCAACAGAAACAAAAATACAACAAGATAACCAGACCACAGATCAAAACTCTCCAGAGAAAGAGATAATAAACGGTTTTGTAAAATTAGCTGACGGGAGTGTTGCCGCTAAAAATCAGGGTGTCAAAGGTTTGAGCTATGGTTTTTTATCTCAGCCTGAACCAAACTACCCGGAGATTGCCAGAAAAATGGGATTTAACAGTGATATAACCATTAAAGTCAGATTTTTAATCGGTTATGACGGTCGTGTGGAGGAGATTAAATTTTATGATGATATAGAAAAATTTGGATTTCGAAATGAAGTAAATAAAGCTTTAAATCAATGGAGATCTACACCTATAACAGTTAATGGTGATAAAGTTAAATTATATTTCTATAAAAAATTTAAATTTGAAAAAATCAGATAGCTATATATAAATTATGAACTAAACAAAATATAAATTAATATGAGTATATTACGGAGGTAACAATGAAAACATTAATCGCTTATTCAAGTAAAACAGGAAATACCAGAAGAGTCGGAGAAGCTATTTTAAAGGCTTTTCCCCAGGGAGAAATTAAAGACATTAAAGATATAGATAATCTTGACTATGATCTTATTATTGTAGGGACATGGATAGACAAGGGAACCGCAGATGCAAAGGCTCTTAAATTTATAGAAACTATAAAAGAGAAAAGAACAGCTTATTTCTTTACATTAGGAGCTTTCCCAAATTCTAACCATGCAAATGACTGCATAAAAAATATAGATAAATTGTTCCTGGATAACAAAAATACCCTCATTGGAAACTTCCACTGTCAGGGTGCAATTGATCCAAAATTAATTTCTTGGATGTCAGAACTGCCGGCTGAACATCCACATTCACCTAATAAAGAAAGGGTTGAAAGATGGGAAGAGGCCGCTAAACATCCAGATAAAAAAGATTTTGAAAATGCCTATAACTACTTTAAAAACTTAGTATAATTTTAAAGATTTAGAATCAATTAACACAATACAAAGTGAGGAAGGGTATTTAAATACTCTTCCTCACTTCATATATCAACTTTTATGTATAGGCATTAGAGTTTAAAAAACTATCAAAAGAATATTATCACTCTATAACTGATAGTTAATTTTACTCTCTGAAAAATAAGTTATTACTAAGGAAATATTACAAATAAAATTCAGATTGAATCAGCAAATTAGGAGGATATATATTGAACATTAACTTTCACGTTTTTATCGATAATTTAGTATCTACAATTGAAGCAAAGGACCTTTATACTGCCGGACATTCTACTAGAGTTGCCGATTTAGCTTTTATCATTGCAGAGCATATGAACTATAACAAAGAATTTTGTGAAAAAATACATATAGCTGGACATCTCCATGATATTGGAAAAATAGGAATACCAGATGGAATTCTTTTAAAATCAGGAAAACTTACCAAAAGTGAATTTGAAGTAATTAAAGATCACCCCTTAATAGGTTTTGAAATCTTAAAGAATAATCCGTCTTTAAAGGACGTACCCCTAATCATAAAACATCATCATGAAAAATTTGACGGAACTGGTTACCCAGATCAACTAAAAAGCGATGATATTCCTATAGGTTCTAGAATAATTGCAGTTGCTGATTCTTTTGACGCAATGGTTACACGAAGGACTTATAAATCTGCTATAACCTTTGAATCTGCGATCGAAGAACTTTTGACAGAATCCCATAAACAATTTGATAAAAATATCGTAGATAATTTTTTAGATGTAATCAAGGATAGAGAAAAACTCAGCAATATAAAAAATATTTTCAGTCTTTCCTAAAGATCTTTAAAAAGAAGAGAAACTATTACAAATATTGTAGAAGCTAGAACCAATAATTTTTTTTAAAATGAGAAGTAACAATCTCTAATTGTCACTTCTTATTTCTAATATATTAGATTTTTTATCTGTCAGTAACAGAACCTAAAATTAGCTATCCTAATGGGTAAAACTTTCACTGATTTTTATATCTTTGTCCATAAACCTTAAAATCTCAATATTTCTTAGGGTATCTGTCCCACCTCTTTTTAAATTATCAGCTATAATGATACTCCCATCCTTTTTTATTATATTATAATCTGAAGAAATACCGTTAATTTGAACTATATCAATACCCCCTCTCCCGTCAATTTTGTTATTTCCGCTATTTCCTATTAAAACATTCCCCTCTGAATTTCCAATCAATCCGGTATTGTTATTTCCCAAGAGCATTGCATTCTTTAGATATCTGGATTTGTGTGTGTAAGGTTCACTCTCATCATAGTACATTTTAAAGGTACCATTAAATTCAGGGTCAATTCTGGCCATATAGGTGATATAACTCGGTAAAAATTCACTTATAATTTTATATCCCATAGGATCATTTTTTTTAATATCATCTCTGGTTTTTGAAGTATAAATCCCCCACATTCCACCATCGGATTTTGTATACGAACCCCAGAGTCCATAGTAGGAATCTATTACAGATGCAATATATTCCTGTTCCAGACTTCCTTCCTTTTCAAGTTCTAATAACCAATCCTTTGACTCCAGTCCCCAAAGGCCTTTCTTTCCCCAGTCTTTTTTATTTTTAGGAAGGGAATTTCTCATAGCCCTATAGATTTTATTTTGCAAGTCTGGAAGAGCTCCCGGATTACTTTTTATTCCAATACCATAGTCATGAACCATATGAAATATCTCTTCATAGCTGGCATCTCTATGTTCATAGTTATTTTTTATATACCATTCACTTCCTACTGTCGTTACTTCCATTTGGTATAGTGGCTGCCCCATAAGAGCTCTTTCCGGAATATCAGATTCACCATCTGCTCCATTTGGCATAATCAACACTCCTCCATTTTCCGCTATCTTATTTGCCACATCCTCTTTTTTATAAGTTTTAAAATCCTCTAGATAAAAACTTAATTGATTATAAGCCTTCAATATCTGTTCATCTGTTACTTTATCCTGAGCTACTATTGTTATAGGCTCTCCATTGGGTGCAATATATTGAATATATTTAGAATAATATTTTTTATATACGCCACCTAACTTTGTGGTATTCCTTATAATATTTTTTTCATTTATATATTTTTTATAATTTGGATTTGAGTAATCCTCACTTTGGGCAAACGAAAAAACTGACAATAACATTATATTTAAAAATATTTTCTTCATGAATAATTCCTCCCTTAAAAATTTTAATATATCTTTTCAAGTATAACCTTAATAAAAAAAAATTAAAAGAAATTTTTAATTGGTTGATTATTATAAACTCTCTTTTCCTAATTCTTGACTTCTCTAATAAAGTTTGTTACAATTATGTTACAAACAAAAGTTAGTTAGTGCTTTCAACAGATAGAATTTCAGGAGGTCAATAATGATAAAAAAATTTATTCTATTACTGATGATTATAATGGGGAATTTAGCCTATGGAGGAGAACTCAAAGAGGCTCTTTTTGCCGGTGGATGTTTTTGGTCTATGGAGAAATCCTTTGAAGGGATCTCAGGTGTAGAATCGGTGGTTTCAGGTTATGCAGGAAAGTCTGTTACAGTAAATAATAAAAAGAAAAAACCCATAGAAGTTATCCACATCACCTATGATCCTTCCATGGTTACCTATGAAGAGTTACTGAAACTCTATTGGAAACAGGTCGATCCCACAGATGGAGAAGGTCAGTTTGTAGACAGAGGATATCAATATAGTCCCGCTGTATTTTATTACGACAAGGAACAAAAACAAGCCGCTGTTAATTCAAAAACAGACCTAGAGACCAGGGGAGTATATGAAAAACCCATAGTAGCTCCTGTTTTAATAGCTCCTAAATTTTATCCGGCAAAGGAATACCATCAGAATTATTCCAAGAAGAACCCTATAAAATATCAATATTCCAGAATCAAGTCAGGAAGGGATGAATTTTTGGATGATATCTGGGGAAAAGACAGAAAGGATGTAGGAGTAAGGGAGTTAAAAAGTAATTAACACCTATCCAATAAAGGATGCAACCCTAGATGACTCAATATAAAAATAGATCTTTGACCAAAGGAACTCCTAAATTTAGGAGTTTCTTTTTTATGCCTGCACTATTCATCGCGATTAAAAAATGTTAACATAAAGTATTAAAAATTATTAAAATTTAATGACACAGGTATCATCTCCATTCCCCTGTATAGTATTAGAGGAATTAAAATATTTTATTGGGAGGACGAATACATATGAAAAAAATTATTTTATTGTTTTTTACCCTGTCACTTATGTCATTTGGTTCTCCAAAATATGATTTTAGATTTAAAAATGTGGATATTTTACAGGTTAAAATAAGCCGGAAATACAATGGCGTAAGAAGTTTAACAGGAGTAGTAACCAATAAAAGTTCAAAAGAAATAGAATATATAAAGTTTAATATTAAAATCAAAGATAAAAACATTACTCAAGATAATAACTACTTTACTGTAGGAGAGATAAGATCCTATAACTTACCTCCCAATAAAAAAATAAACTTTAAAACCTATCTAAAAGTTTTGGATATGGATAGTAGAGATCTCAAAGTAGAAATAATCGATTTAGTTATGAGTAAAAAATAAATTTTATCTAAAGGAAATATGATTCCGAAGAGCCTATGTTCTTTAAACTTATTGATGAGAGTAAATTGCAGGATTAATTTTCTGCTTTTTTTTATTAAAAATTTATAAGTATCACTAAAGATTTTCTCCTTCTACACTTTAAAAAATATAGTTTTATAGGGGAAAAAAATTATTTTTATCCAGATTTTCATTTCCATTACTTTCTATAAGGAAACTATATAACTATACGGAAACTACTTCACAAAGAAATATTTAAATGCTATTCTTAATCAAATCAGAAAAGTAATGATTATAAAAATTAATGATTAAATAAATTTTAAATAAAGGGAGATTTAACTATGAAAAAACAATTTTTAGACGCAATGAATACAAGATATGCATGTAAGGAATTTGATATTGAAAAAAAAATTAGTGATGAGGACTTTAACTTTATATTGGAAACTGGAAGATTATCTCCTAGTTCATTTGGTTTTGAACCTTGGCAGTTTTTAGTGATCAAAGATCAACAAAAAAAATTAGATATTACTGAATTTTCATGGGGTGGAAGAGATAGAGCTACAGGAGCCAGTCACTTTGTAGTAGCTTTAACTAGAAAGGGTGATATGAAACACGACTCAGAATATTTAAATAATTTTATGAGAGATGTTCAAAAATTACCAGAAGATGTAATTGAGATGAAAACTGGCTTCTTCAAAGGATTCCAAGAAAATGATTTTAAACTCTTAGAAAATGAAAAAACATTAACAGACTGGGCTGGAAAACAAGCATATATCGCTTTAGGAAATATGTTAACAGCTGGTGCAATTATAGGCGCTGATTCTTGTCCTATCGAAGGTTTTGATAAGGAAAAAACAGAAAAAGTTTTAGGAGAAAAATTTGATATAGATATGAATAAATTTGACCTAGCTTACATGGCTGCATTTGGGTATGCAAAAAATCCAGCCAAACATGAGAAAACAAGAAGAAAAATGGAAGATGTTGTTAAATTTTATTAGGTAGCAGCCAAAACTTTTAATTAATAAAAATTTATAGTAAGATAAGAGGTGATAATTCTAGGGTTATTACTTCTTATTTTTTTAAAAAGGTATCAAAATAAGATAAAGTTCACAGAAAATTTATAGAATAAAATAAATATTAAAGGAGTAAAATTATGATAAAAATTACAGCAAAAGCCAATGTAAAGAAGGAAAATATAGACCTTTATTTAAAAGTTGCTTCTGTCTTAACAGATGCAAGTAGAAATGAAGAAGGAAATATTTCATACGGTTTATTTCAAGATACAGAAAATCCTTCTACTTTAACATTCATAGAGGAATGGAAAAGTTTAGAAGCGGTTAAAATCCACGAAGAATCTGAACATTTTAAAACAAATATTTCAAAATTAATTGAATTAGCAGAATCTATAGATATAAATGTATATAACCAGGTTGTATAAATTTAAAATATAGATAGAGGTAAAAATTTATGTATTTTGCATACTTAGATTTAAATGATTTTTAAAGAAAAATTTCAATAGTGTAAATAAAATATAAAAGAGATAGCTTCCTTTGGTAATGAAATTACTAAAGGAGGCTATTTTTTTATCCCATCTTAATCACCTTAATTATTTTAAATGTTATCTACTTTTAAGATCTAAGATATTTACTAAATCATTATTTAATAATTTTTTATCATGACGACAATTGACGTAGATTTTTTAATAGAGAGTATCTATAATACAAAATGAATATTGGATTAAATATACTTATGAAAAAATAGAAAATTTAGTTTATTTAGTTAATTACTTATTTATTTAGGAAAGTATTTTTTCCTACAAAAATGGTTTAAAATGTCTTAAACTAAAAAAAATGTAATCATTACAATTTCAAGGGGAGAATTTTATGAAAAAAAGAAAATGTGTAGGCCTCTTAATATTTTTAAAAATAACATTAAGTAGTCTAGCTATAAGTGTTTCCCAAAGTACTGCCACACCGTCAAAAATAACTCAGCTTACCCCTAATATGGATCAAAGGATTACAGACAATGAACAAGGGATTAAAGATCAAGCTGCCAGAGCTGAAGGAATCGAAAATAAATTGCAAACCAGTATTAATGATAACAAAGCTCAACAGGATCAAATCAATACTAATCAAGGTAATACTAATAATGGGTTGAGAACTGATGTTGATAAAAATAAAAATGACATATCATCTAATCAACAAACTCAAGCTGCTATTAATACATCACAGACTAATACCAATAACGTACAGACTACCGTCAATAAGGGTTTGAGAACTGATGTCGATAAAAATAAAAATGACATATCATCTAATCAACAAACTCAAGCTGCTATTAATACATCACAGACTAATACTAATAACGTACAGACTACCGTCAATAAGGGTTTGAGAACTGATGTCGATAAAAATAAAAATGACATATCATCTAATCAACAAACTCAAGCTGCTATTAATACATCACAGACTAATACTAATAACGTACAGACTACCGTCAATAAGGGTTTGAGAACTGATGTCGATAAAAATACCGACCACATTAAAAATTACCAAACTCAGCTTACTAACAATGAAAACACTATGGCTGCTAACACTGCGCAGTTGGCAAATAACAGTAAACAATTGGAAGCTAATAAAGATTCTATGGATGAATTTCATACAGATTTCACAGAAATTAGAAAAGATGCTGTTGATGCAAAAATCCTAGCGAATTCTAATAAAAAACAAATAGATACAAATACTCAAGGGATCGCAACATTACAGACAGGCCTGAGTAAAAAAGCTAATCAAACTGATTTAAAGTCTTTGGCTACTAAACCCGAAGTAGCTCAAGTAGCTCAAGTAGCTCATACGGCTGCTATTCAAGCACAGACAAATGCAGATGTTTTAAAAGGATTTATGGGAAAGAAACTCTCAGCTCAAGATGTTATACAAGCTCATGAGGCTATGAAACTAAATACACAAGATATTGAAGCCATTCAAGGTATTGTTGACCCTAAAGACGGTTCTACCTATGCCAATGGTCAATTTGCACAGGATGTTCAATCTTTAAAAACTCACATTGCAGATATTCATGCAAATGCAGTAGGGATTGGTGAAGCTAAAGATGAAGCTGCTAAAGCATTCGCTCAGTCTCATGCAGCAGAAATACAATCTACAGCTAATGCAGGAAAGATATCTACCTTAGAAGCAAAAGAAACTGACGCAAAACACAGGTTAACTAAAAATGAAAAAGATATCTCTTCACTACAAACAGATGTTGTTTCCCAAGGTGAAATAACCAAACTTCAAGATGAGAGGATCAATGGTCTACAGGATAAAAACAGTAGACAAGATGAGACAATCTCTGATTTTCATAGGCGGTTAAGTACAACAGAAAATGGAATTTCAAATATTCAAACTCAGTTGGCTGATAAAAACAACGGACTGGATTCAAAATCTTCTAAAGATCAAACTACAGAAGGGATGACGCAGATAGTTGGAGCTACTGTAAGAATTGATTCCAATGGTCATGTTATATCAGGAGTAGACGGAAGTACTATAAAAAATTTAAAGGATCTAACAACAGGACAAAGTGTCAATGCCCAGGCTATCAAAATTGAAACTAAAAGAGCTCAAAAAGCTGAAGGTAAATTAGGTGCTGATATTAAAGCTAATACTCAATCTATTACTGATAATAAAGATGCTCAAGATATAGTTAATATTGCTCAAGATATAGTTAATACTGCTCAAACTACTGCTACTTCTAATGAAGTTTCTAGAGCTAAAACGGCAGAAGAAGCTAATCAAAAACAAATTACTGACAATAAGAATAGTCAAAATGTAATTAATACTAAACATGAGAACCTTATTGGGGCTAATACTACTGCTACTTCTAATGAAGTTTCTAGAGCTAAAACGGCAGAAGAAGT